>DASSEB010000228.1:0-11149 GCA_035696765.1 Pyrinomonadaceae bacterium
TCTTGCGATACCTGGAATTGGGCCGGTGATCGCGTTTGGCATGGTCGGCGCGGCTTTGCTGGGTGTGGTCGGCGCTGCTGCCGGTTCGGCGGTGGGTGATACAGTTGAAGACGAATTGGGCGAAGGCATACCGCACGAAGACATCTATCTTTATGAAGACGCTTTGCGGCACGGGCATGCGATTGCCATTGCGTATGCGGACGAAGGAGATCAGGCGGATCGAGCTGCGGAGGTGTTAAGGGACGCAGGAGCAGAAGAACTCGATACTCTGCGTGAAAGCTGGTGGCAGGAGTTGAGAGATGACGAGCGGGCGCACTACGGCGAAAGGTTTGATCAGGACGAGCCGAGTTACCGCCGCGGTTATCAGGCTGCGTTACATCCGAAACGTCGCGGCAAAGCGTACTCCGACGTTGAAGACGAGTTGAGAACTTCTTACGCGGGGACTGTTCTTGACCGCCCATTCCAGACTGGCTACGAGCGCGGATTAGCGCATCGTACGCGCGGAGTCGAGGGTGGGAACGGTTGAAAGATTTTCTCTTGAACGCTGCTGTTTTGATCGGGATCCTCGGGGCCAGCGCGTTCATCACCAACTGGTTTGCACGTAACATGTACATCCGTTGTGCAGCATGCGGCACTCTGAACGCGCGCCGGCGCAGTGAGTGCCGCTCGTGTAAAACGGAACTTTAATTTCACGCAAAGTCGCAAAGAATTTCACGCGAAGGCGCAAAGCTTTCTTTGCTGTCTTTGCGTCTTTGCGCGAAAATCCATCTCCTATGTCAACACAGATACCGCCTGAATGGCGTACGCACGCCGAATTCACCGACTACCGCGAAACTCCGAGCTACGACGATACCGTCGCCTTCGCACGGCGTCTCGCGCATGCATCTCCGGCGATCGATTACGAGAGTTTCGGTCACAGCGGCGAGGGCAGAGAATTACCGCTCATCATCGCGAGTGAAACCGGCGCGTTCACACCGGAAGCCGCCCGCGCGCAGGGAAAAGCCGCGGTCCTGATTCAGGCGTGCATTCACGCCGGCGAGCCCGACGGTAAAGATGCCGGCTTTGCTTTACTGCGCGACATCGGCATCACCAAAACCGCCGCAGGCATACTTGAAAACGTCGTGTTGCTCTTCATCCCGATTTACAACACTGACGGTCATGAAAGGCCCAGTCCATACAATCGCATCAATCAAAATGGTCCAAGCGAGATGGGCTGGCGCACCACGAGCACTTACCAGAATCTCAATCGCGATTACATGAAAGCAGACACGCCTGAAACGCGTGCATGGCTTCGTCTCTGGAATGAATGGCAACCGGACCTGTTTATCGATTGTCACGTGACAGACGGCGCTGACTATCGCTGCAACATCACGTATCACCACGAACATCACGCAGGGGTCGACAGCGCCATCGTCAATTGGGAGCGCGAAGTATTTGGCGGCAGGGTCGCGCCTGCAACTGCGGCAGCGGGCAACGTGATCTCCTGGTATCTCGAATTCATCGACAACCGCGATTTGAGTTTGGGAACGAGAGACTTCAACGGCTCGCCTCGTTTCTCGACCGGGTATGTTCCTGCCAGAAATCGTCCCGGTATCCTGATCGAAACGCACATGCTGAAAGACTATCGCTCGCGAGTGATCGGAACTTACGACTTCCTCCGCGCCGCACTAACGGAAGTCAATCGCGATCCGGAGCGATTACGCACACTCGGACGCGAAGCAGATGAGCGCACGCTCGCCCTTGGCCGAGAATACGATCCGGCGCAGCTCTACCCGTTGGCTTTTGAACTGACGGAAGAAACGACACCATTCGAGCTGAAGGCGTTCGAGTATCAGACGGAGCACAGCGATGTCTCCGACGATCTGCGCGTCGTTTACGGTCGCGAGCCGCTGGATCTGACGGTGCCGATGTACCAAACATTCCGCGTCACGAAAGCGGCCGCTCCGCCGCTGCAATACGTTGTTCCGTTTCAGTGGGGCGAAGTGATCGATGTTTTGAAGGCGCACGGTCTGGAAATGAAGACGCTCGCGGCGTCTGCGTCGATCGAAGTTGAGAGTTATCGTTTCACGAATGTGATGTGGCCGCATGGTCCATTTGAAGGACGACTCATGCCGCACTTCGATGTTGAGCGGACAATCGAGACCAGGACCTTTCCAGCCGGATCGGTCGTCGTGCCGGTGGCGCAACTTGCGGGCAGGGTGATCCTGAACCTGCTTGAACCCGAAGCGCCCGACTCACTCGTGCACTGGGGATTCTTCAACGCAGTCTTTGAGGAAAAGGAATACGGCGAGCACTACGTGCTTGAATCGCTGGCGCGCGAAATGATGGACCACGATCCCCGGCTAGTCGAGGAGTTCGAAGACCTCCTGGTACTGGACAAGGAATTCGCCGCCAGTCCTTCCGAGCGTTTGCGATTTTTCTATAAGCGTTCGCCCTACTGGGATCCACTGATGAATCTGTATCCAGTAGGGCGAATCATTAGTGTTGTTGATCTACCACTTGCCTGATATCTAAGACGCCCGACGATTTCCACCTCGATTCAACGGGATGTGCCGGGCGTCGAGCAGGGCAAACAGTGTGCAGTTTGCCTATACGACTGTGCGACGGCCACCAATGATGTTGATGAGCAGCACCACGAGTGCTAACACCAACAAGATATGGATGAAACCACCAACCGTGTAGCTACTGACCACGCCGAGTAACCACAGAACCAAAAGAATTACAAAAATCGTCCAAAGCATTTTGTCTCCTCCTTTTGTCAACCACGCCCCAAACTTCGTTGGTACAAAAGCAATCGCCCTGGATTCAGCAACGACCATGCCGTTTCCGGATTTGCTGGATTTTTCGAGTTTCTCGCGTAACCAGCGGTCAAATGCGTACGAAAACACGCCATCCGGAGGCGCGGCTGACACGGATCAAGTACAAGCTGTGTTCTTATCGGCATAATTTCAGTTAATCCGCACCTTAATTTTCCAAATTTCACGAACTTGTGCTGGACTTCACATATTGCGCACTGTTAAAGTGACTCAGCGTCGCATGGCTGCGGCGCGCGGAGTTTTAGAGTCCTGTCTCAGAATCTTCTCCTAACTCCTAAACCCGACTCTTTGTGCTTTTGATTTTACGAACCGCCGGAGTGGATCTCCGCGCGGCTTATTTGGAGGTTTATTTATGCCCACCCCCCCGCCGAAGGTATCGCTTCGCGCTCGCAGACTGGCGCTGGCAGTCCTGGCAACTATCACTTTTTCCTTTTGCGTTACCGCCATCATCGTTACGTATCAACGCCAGCAGCCCCCTGTCCAGAAAATTAACTATTCGCAGCTCTACACTTTCGCTGAAGCCGGCGGTGCGGTAGCACTGCAGGTTTCGGGTGAGACAATGACCGTTACCAAGGCTGACGGCTCGCTCGTCGAAGCGACTGTCACCGGCGAAGCGGCGCAGCACGAAGTTGTTCAGCTATTCAGGAAGAACAACGTGCCCGTGGAGTTCAAGCCCCTCGAGCCGGGCTTGCTTGCCAGTGTCATAAGCTGGGGATTGCCGGTTTTGACTCTGGCGCTTATCGCGTTTGCAGGCTGGCGGATTTACGCGAGCATGAGCGGGCGTGGCTCGTTTGAGTTGCAGAATCATAAGGGTAAACAGGACGTCGGCTTTGACGACGTGGCCGGAGTCGACGAGGCGCGCGCGGAGTTGACGGAGACGATCGAGTTTCTCCGCAATCCCGAGCGGTTCAGCCGGCTCGGTGGACGTGTTCCCCGCGGCATTCTTCTTTACGGACCTCCGGGAACGGGGAAGACGCTGCTTGCGCGTGCGGCCGCGAAAGAAGCGGGCGTTGCGTTTCTTGCCGCGTCGGGATCGAGCTTCCAGGAGAAGTTTGCCGGACTGGGCGCAGCTCGCGTTCGACATCTGTTCGCCAAGGGAAGAAAACTCTCCCCGTGCATTATCTTCATCGACGAGATCGACGCACTCGGACGCCAGCGCGGGCGCGGCGGCGACTCAGCATCGGCCGATCAGGATCAAACGCTCAACCAGTTGCTCGTGGAGATGGATGGTTTCGATCAGTCGACGGCAGTAGTTGTCATCGCTTCGACCAACCGGCCCGACATTCTCGACAAGGCCCTTACGCGACCGGGACGTTTCGATCGTGAGATCGCGGTCAATCTCGCGGATGTGTCAGGTCGTGAAGCGATTCTGAAAGTTCATGCACGCAACCTCAAACTCGAATCAGGTCTCGATCTCCAGTGGATCGCGCGGGGCACTCCGGGTTTCTCCGGAGCAGAGCTCGCAAATCTGATGAACGAAGCTGCGATCGCGGCAACGCGTGAGGACGCTGAGGCTGTGGATCGGAGACACGTCGAGATTGCGCGCGATCGCATCCTGATGGGCGCCGAGCGCCAGGGCTTCATGATGGACGAGGACGAGCGCTATGCGACTGCGGTCCACGAAGCAGGACACGTAGCAGTCGGACTCGCGGTGGAGAATGGCGACCCGATTCACAAGGTCTCGATTCTGCCGCGCGGCCGAGCTTTAGGTGTGACGCAATCGTTACCCGAGCGCGATCGCTTCATGAAGAAGCGTGAATACCTCGAGGATCAGATTGCGCTGTTACTTGGTGGTCGTGCGGCCGAGCAGATATTGCTTTCGACGATGACCGCCGGCGCTTCGAACGACATCGAACGCGCGGTCGAGATTGCGCGGCGAATGGTCAGCGAGTTTGGTATGAGCCGGCTCGGACCGATTCACCTCGGCCAACCGGATCAACCGCACAGCCAGAGCCTGCTCGACAAGGTTGAGGACGCGACGAACGAGTTGATCAATTCGCAACTGGAGCGAGCGTGTGCGATCGTGACTGCTGAGAAGGAATCGATTGGACGCCTGGTTGAGTTGTTGATGGAACGCGATACGCTCGACGCGGAGGAGATTCTGAGCTGCTTCAAGCGTGAGGCCCGCGCCGCTTAAAGCCCTATTAACCACGGATGAACACAGATCCCTTACTGATCTGCGTTCATCCGCGGTTCACACCACCAAATAAAGCGGGTTCTCCAGGATCTTCTTGAACGTCTGCAAAAACTTCGCGCCGGTGGCACCGTCAATCACGCGGTGATCGCACGACATCGTCACGCGCATCATCTGCCTGATCACAATCTGGTTCTCACGCACCACCGGCTTCGCGCTCATCGCGCCCACCGCAAGTATCGCCCCTTCAGGCGGGTTGATCACGGCGGTGAACTCGTCAATCCCAAACATCCCGAGATTGCTAATCGAGAAACTCGCGCCCGTGTACTCTTCGGGCTTGAGTTTTCTTGAACGTGCACGCTCGGCAAGCTCGCGCACCTCGGCTGCGATCTCGCTCAGCGACTTTTGATCAGCCGAGCGCACGACGGGCGTAATCAATCCTTCCTCAATCGCCACTGCGACGCCGATGTCGGCATGTTCGTAATACCGGACAAACTTCTCCTGAAACGACGCATTCACTTCCGGGTGCTGAATCAACGCCGCCGCCGTGACTTTGATGATTATGTCGTTGATGCTGATCTTGAGATCGGGATCCAGCGCGTTGATACCGGCGCGCATCTCGGCGGCGCGGTCCATCTCGATCTCGGTGGTGAGGAAGAAGTGCGGCACTGGTCCGAGCGATGTAACCAGCCGCTTCGCGATTGTCTTTCGTATCTCGCTCGCAGGCTCGTCGCGATAACCGGATGCGGCTGCTTGTTGGAATCGTGGGGGCTCGACAGCGCGCGGGAAGGTTGGCGCAGCAGCCGGCGCGGCCTTTGGTTGAGTTAGCGCGGCTTCGATGTCTTTCTTGATGATGCGCCCGCCGGGGCCACTACCTTGAAGCGAGCGCAGATCGAGCCCGGCTTCCGCCGCCATGCGTGCCGCAAGTGGTGAGACTATCAGGCGAGCTGAGTCAGAGCTTGCAGCGGCTTGCGGCTGACGGCCATTGTCGACCGTGCTTGCAGCGGCAGCAGCTGCCTTCGCTTGCGGCTGCTGTGGTTGTTCCTGCGGCTGCGCCTGCGGTTGCGGCGGCGGCTCCTCTTTCTTCTGCTCCTGCTTTGGCGCCGCGGCTGGTGCTTCTGACACGAGCGACGCGATGTCTTCGTCCGGCTCGCCGATCACCGCGATCAATTGCCCTAGCGGCGCGGATTGTCCTTCGCTAATCAGGATCTTGCGTAAGACGCCGTTGGCCAGCGCCTGCATTTCCATCGTTGCCTTGTCGGTGTCGATTTCGGCAAGCGGCTCGCCCATGGAGACCTTGTCTCCCTCTTTTTTTAACCAACGCGAGATCTGTCCCTCCTCCATCGTAGGAGAGAGCTTCGGCATGATTACCTTCGTTGCCATTCAACGGTTCCTATCTGTGTAATCTGTAGTGAACTTTCAATCGAGATAGGCGACTTCGCGCACCGCGGCGACGATCCTATTCACGTCCGGTATCGCCAGGTTCTCGAGGTTCTTCGCGTACGGCATCGGCACGTCCGCTCCCGAAACGCGTTTCACCGGCGCGTCGAGATAGTCGAACGCGCGTTCCATGATCTCAGCGCTGATCTCCGCATTGACTCCGCAAATCGGATGCGACTCTTCCGCCACCACCAAACGATTCGTCTTCTTAACCGACTCGACAATCGTATCGATGTCGAGCGGGCGGATAGTTCGCGGGTCGATCACTTCACACGAAACGCCCTGCTGCTCGAGCGCGTCAGCCGCTTTGAGCGCAATGGGCACCATCAACGAACGCGCGACGATCGTCACGTCGGTTCCTTCTCGCTTGATGTCGGCGACACCGAGCGGAATCGTGAAGTCAGGATCGTCGGGAACCTCGCCTTTGTTCCCATACATTCTTTCCTGCTCGATGAAAATCACCGGGTCGTCGTCTCGAATTGAAGACTTCAGCAGGCCTTTCGCGTCGGCCGGTGTTGACGGCATCACGACTTTCAGTCCGGGGAAGTATGCGTACCACGATTCGAGCGCCTGCGAGTGCTGCGATGAAACCTGGAACGCCGATCCGCCTGGTCCACGAAACACGATCGGAATGTTGAATTGGCCGCCGGACATGTAAAGCATCTTCGCGGCGGAGTTGATGATTTGATCGGTGGCCAGGATCGAGAAGTTGAAAGTCATGAACTCGACGATCGGCCTGAGCCCGGCCATCGCCGCGCCGACTCCGAGTCCGGCAAAACCAAGTTCAGTAATCGGCGTGTCGATGACCCGTTTCGGGCCGAATTCGTGGAGCAGTCCCTTAGTGACTTTGTAAGCGCCGTCGTATTCGGCGACTTCCTCGCCCATCAGGAAAACTGTTTCGTCGCGGGCCAACTCCTCGCGGATGGCCTGGTTGAGTGCTTCGCGTATTGTTATTGTCGCCATAAAAAGGGAGTCCGTTTGCGGCCTACTTGCGGCCTGGCTCGATTGGGTTGGCGTAGACGTCCGTGTAGAGTTCTTCGGGGTCGGGCAAAGGACTCTCCTCAGCAAACTTCAACGAGTCTTCAACCTCTTCACGCACCTTCCGATCGATCTCTTCGAGTGCTTTGTCGTCGATTATCTTTTCTTCGAGCAGGCTGGCGGAGAAAAGTTTAATCGGATCGCGCTCCTGATACTTCTCGATTTCAGCGCGCGTGCGGTAGTTTCCCGGGTCCGACATCGAATGGCCCATGAAACGGTAAGTACGAACTTCGAGCAGCGTCGGCAGGTAATCTTTGCGCGCGCGTTCGACCGCGCGTTGTGTAGCTTCGCGCACGGCGAGCACGTCCATGCCGTCGACAAACTCCGACGCAATCTCATACGCGCAGGCTTTTTGCGCGATATCGCTGAGAGACATCGCTCGCGCGAGGGAAGTGCCCATGCCGTATTGATTGTTTTCGCAGATGTAAATGCAGGGAAGCTTCCAGAGTTGGGCCATGTTCAGGGACTCATGGAACGCGCCCTGGTTCACCGCAGCTTCGCCGAAGAAACAGAGCGTCACCTGGTCCTTCCCCCGGTATTTCGAGGCGAAAGCAGTGCCCGTTGCGAGCGGAATCTGGCCGCCGACGATGGCGTGGCCGCCGAGAAAGCCGAGGGCCTTGTCAAACATGTGCATCGAGCCGCCCTTGCCTTTGGAACAGCCAGTCGCTTTTCCAAACAGCTCAGCCATGATCGATCTGGCTGTCATTCCTTTTGCGAGCGCCAGACCGTGTTCGCGATAGCTCGCAAGCACGTAGTCGTCTTGTCGAATCGCAGAGATCGCGCCCACGCCGACCGCTTCCTGCCCGATGTAGAGGTGACAAAAGCCGCCGATCTTACCCGCGACGTAAGCTTCCGCGGACTTCTCTTCGAAGCGACGAATCAAGAGCATTTGCCGGTAGAGTTCGATTAGTTCATCCGCGCCCAGTCCGCTCAGCCGATCTTTTTGTCGTTCCTTTGCCGAGTCTCTTTCGCGTTTGAGTTGATGTTTATCAACGTCGGCGGGTGCGTCCATGACGCCGGTAGAGCTTTGTTGCTCTTCGGCTTTGGCGGCTGAAGGTGGCGCTGCTGTTTGTTTGCTCATGAAGGGTGGGATTATAAGTGAAGAAAGGTTTAGCCACAAAGAGGCACAAAAAGCACAAAATAAATGCCATTTCCTTTTGTGCTTTTTGTGCCTTTTTGTGGCTAGGTCATGATGTCGATCGAACTCACGCCTGCTTCGGCCATGGTGAGAACGGTCTTGCGCGCGTTCTTGTCGCGCTGCATTCGGCGTGCGGCGGCGGTCAGTAGTTCCTCGGTTGTTTCGCCGTCTTCGGGGAAGGAGGCGACGCCGAGACTCACGCCCAAACCGACCATCGTACCGGCGCGCACCGAAAACAGTTGCTCTTCAACCGCACTTCGCATTCGCTCGCCGATTGCGACCGCCATCTTGCTCGACGCCATCGGCATGATCGCGACGAATTCATCGCCGGCGTAGCGCGTCAGTATGTCCATCTGCCGCAACTCGCGCCGCACGACGCCTGCGACACTCGCGAGTAAACGATCGCCGATCGAATGTCCGTACTTGTCGTTGACGACCTTGAAGTCGTCGACGTCCATGCAGACCACCGCGAGCGGCTCTCTGTTCATACGCTGGCATTCGGCGAGGCGCTGTTCGAGCATCATGTAGAAGCCGCGCGCGTTTGGCAGTTCCGTCAACGGATCGACGAGCGCGCTCTCGCGTGTCTTTTCGTACGTCAATGCGTTGTTGAGTGCGCTCGAAGCGTGCTGGCAGACTGACTCCAGTAAACGCACGTGTTCGGTGGTGTATGACGTGCGGCTTTGCGAGTACAACGCGATCGCGCCGAACGCACCATCTTCACGAGTCAACGGCGACACCAGGACACCGCGAAAGCGTTTTACGACTTCGTCGGGGATGCCGACGAGATCGAGCTCCGGCGACGCGTTGCACATCGAACGCGAGTTGGCTATGACCCAGCCGGTAATGCCGTCGCCGATGTTGATGCGGCGGCGGTTGAAGACCTCGACTTCTTCACCTACCACATGCGCGGCGATAGCCTTGCCGGACGGTTCGTCGACGAGATAGATCACACAAGTGTCGAAGGGCACGATCGCTCGCAGCTTGTTTGCGACGAGGGTCACAGTGTCGCTGAGGTTAAGTGAAGAGCCGATCGTCTGTGCGATTTCATGGAGGGCGAAAACTTCTCGCTGGGCGTTGCTGATGGACCGGAACCCGGACGCTTCTTCGAACACACCGAGGACGTCCGAAGCCAGGCCCGCGTCGGGTTTGGTGCTCGTTTCATTATCTGCTTCCGGCGAGGATGCAACCTGCTCTTGAATGTCCTGCGAGTCGATCATTCGATCAAACTCTTCGACGTGCTTGATGAATATCTCGACAACCTTCGGATCGAAGGCGGTGCCGACCATGCTGCGCAGCAGAGCAAGCGACTCTTCGCGCTTCATTCCCTTGCGGTACGGACGATCGCAACGCGTGGCGTCGTAGAAATCGACCACGGAGATGATGCGCGCGACGAGTGGAATCTGTTCGCCCTTCAAGCCTTTCGGGTAGCCGCTGCCGTCCCATTTCTCATGGTGATAACGAACGATGTCTTCGACGGGGTAAGGGAAGTTGACGCGCTTGAGAATGTCGCCACCAACAGTCGGGTGGATCTTCATCTTCGCGAACTCTGCTTCGGTGAGTTTGCCGGGCTTGTTCAGGATGTATTCGGGAACGGCCAGTTTGCCGATGTCGTGAAGCAGAGCGCCGGCGTGAAGCGCGCGCAACTCCTGGTCGGAAACTTTGAAGAGCGCGCCGAGTTCTTTCGCGTAAATCTGTGTGCGACGCACGTGCCCGTGCGTCGTCTGGTCTTTCGCATCGATCGCGATGGCCAGCGACTCGATGGTGTTCATGTGGATGGTGGCCATTTCTTCCGCGTGCCGGAGTCGTTCGGCCTCAGCGTGTCTTGTTTCTTGGAGACGCCGCTCGTTGAAGCGATAGAGGAGGTAGATCTGGCCGAATATCAGGAAACCCAAAGCGGCATAGGCGAGACTTCCAGTCGAGAGCGCCGTATAAAAAAGCAGCGCCACACTCACGACAGAGATGCTTGCCATGAGCGCGGTGCTCTTCCAGTCAGCTTTCAGCATTGCCGGGGGCTCCAGTCCTTCTTCAGTTGTTAGGTTGGATAGCGCGCTGGGATGGTGTCAAACATTGTTTGGCACGTTGATAAATATAGGCTTTTTTGGTGCAAGGCGTCAAGAATCTTGTTCAATCTTGTGAACCCGATCCGGGTGTGAGCTGAGCAGCGAGGGCGGACAGGTCATTTACGGGCTGTTTGCACGTGTAGTGTTCGCAAACGTACGCAGTTGGACGCCCGTCGAGCAACGGCCGATTCTCCAGCAGCGGTATCGACTGGTTCCCCTCGAACCCCGGCGCAACGACCTTGTTCGGCAGGTAAGTTCGCCAAACCTCTTCAAGCAGCGGCCGAATATCGTCGGCCGTGTTTCCGACAATCGCGATCTCCTTGGGCGTCGAGAGCAGAAAATCAGCGGCCGCAAGCGCGTATCCGAAACCGGAAGGATAGCGGCGGATGGAATCACCAATCTCCTGAATGATCGTCGTCGCAAGCTCGCGATAACCCTCCTCGCCCGTGAGAATCGCAAGACGCAGGAGCACCAAGGCGGCAACAGAATTTCCCGATGGCGTGGCGTTGTCGAAGTAATCTTT
>DASSEB010000229.1:0-8146 GCA_035696765.1 Pyrinomonadaceae bacterium
CCACGTCCTTCTTTAAACAGGTCAGGGAGTATTCCTTTATACACGACCGGAATACTTGCCGCAGTATCCGTCACGGTAAACCGCACTGTCAGACCGTCACTCTCGCGTTTCAGCGTGCCTTCCTGAACAAGCCCGCCTACACGAAACGTGCGATTGGTCGGCGCCTCTTTCGCTGCTACCTGAGTAGGACTAAAAAAGAAGACAAGATTGTTGCGGAAAGCACTCGCCGCCAGGTAGGCCGCGAGGCTGAGTGCCGCCAGTGCGATAACAATAAAACCTATTCTTTTATGACGTCGTTTCATGGGTTCTTTCTCTCAACACGGAAGCAGGAACGGTATTAGATGATTGCTGTCGCGTCAGCGCTTTCTTGCGATTTCTCAAACTCACCACTTCCCAAACGATCGCTATGAATGAGAAGAGATACGATCCCCAAACATAGAAACCGTAGCCGCCCATCGATAAATCCGGGATGTTCATGATTACGCTACTACCTCCGCAAATCGGGAAGCGTTCTGCTCCCGCTCAAGGATAATGCATCGCAAACGAATGAGCACGACCGCAACGGAGTAAAGCCAACACGCCGCGAGCATGATCAGCATTGCGGCGAGCATCGGCGGCGCGATCGTTGGTTTACCGAGCATACGAATGGTCGCGCCCTGGTGCAGCGTGTTCCACCACTGCACTGAAAAATAGATGATCGGAACGTTGATCACTCCGACCAGCGCCAGCACGGCGCCCGCGCGGTCGGCGCGGCGCGGGTCGTCGATCGCCGCTTGCAGTGAGATGAATCCGATGTAAAGGAAGAGCAGGATCAGCGTGGACGTCATGCGCGCGTCCCAAACCCACCACGTGCCCCAGGTTGGTTTACCCCAAAAGGCTCCGGTCACGAGCGAAATCAAAGTGAAAATCGCCCCCGTGATTGCGATGGACGACGCCATCATCGACGAGAGACGCGCATTGAACGCCCAACCGATGCCGGCGTAAATCGCCATCAGCACGTAGAGAAACATTCCCATCCACGCAGCGGGCACGTGAATAAACATGATCCGGTAGGCATCGCCCTGCTGAAAGTCGGTAGGCGCGACGAAAAAGCCGACGTACAGACCGGCAGCGAATAACAACGCCGCGGGGATCGCGAACCACGGAATCATCTTCCCAGCGAGTGGGTAGAACGAAGCGGGAGATGCGTATTTGTAGAGGTTCATAATTTAGAAACGCTGTACCCCTTATTCTAAAGATATTCTCAACGCCGCCGCCGTTGCCCATGGCGAAAACAGCAGCGACACGATCGCAAACGCTCCGAGCAGATAAATATGGGGCGCGGGGCTCGTCCCCATGATGCTGGCTTCAACCGCACCGGCGCCGAAGATCAGCGCCGGAATGTAGAGCGGCAACACGAGTAACGAAATCAAAACTCCGCCGCCACGCAGTCCGAGTGTCAACGCTGCTCCGACCGACCCAATCAAACTCAGCACCGGTGTGCCCAACAGCAAGCTCGCGAAAAGAATCCACAAAGTATCCGGTCTCAGATCGAATTGCACTCCCACGAGTGGCGCGACCAAAACCAGCGGCACTTCCGCGACGATCCAGTGCGCGAGAATCTTTCCCAGCACAACTAAAAACAGCGGTTGCGGCGTCACTAACAGCTGCTCCAACGTGCCGTCGTGATAATCGTTGGCAAATAACCTGCCGAGCGACAGCATCGACGCCAGCAGCGCCGCCACCCAAACAACACCAGGCGCGATCGTTCGCAGCAACTGCGTCTCCGGTCCGATGCCGAGCGGAAACAGGCTGACCACGATCACGAAAAAGAAGACCGTCGACAGCATGTCGGCGCGGCGACGCCACGCCAGCATCAGATCGCGCCAAACGATCCAGCGCAACATCGATAAGCTCGAAGGTGCGTTCACGTTGCGAGTTCGAGTCGTTTGGTCACGGCTGCCGACAACTCTAATTCCTGATGCGTTGCGACGATCGCGATGCCGCCGCCGGCCAGATGGTTTTCAATCAAAGATCTAACAAGGACGACGGCGCCTTTGTCCAACGAGGTCATGACCTCATCCAGCAGCCAAAGCTGCGTTTCGCAGACGAGCAGACGCGCGAGTGCCACTCTCCTTCGTTGTCCCTCTGACAAGAGCCGTGCCGGAAGCAGCTCACGACCAGTGAGACCCATTTGTTGCAGCACAGCGAGAGCGCGATCTTTACTGACTGCGATGCCGTTCAGGGCGTTCGAGATTCTCAGATTTTCAACGGCGCTGAGCTCGTCTTTCACTCCGTGACGATGCCCAAGGTAAGTGACTGCCGTGAAATATTCCTCACCTAACGAGCGAATGTTCGCACCTTGCCACGTGACCTGCCCTTCAGCAGGAGCCAGGAGTCCGCACAAGATCCGTAGCAAGCTGGTTTTGCCGCTTCCGTTCGGCCCGGTGAGCTGGACGAAAGTTCCGGGAGACACCGCGAAGTCGAGTCCGCTAAAAAGCCTGCGATCTCCGCGCACGCAGCCGAGCTTACTGACCTCTAATATTGTTGCTCGTCCTCCGGCTCACAATTGTAGATTGCCGGTTGCCAAATGCCAATTGCCGATTTCTTTTAGACAAGTTGGCGATTGGCAATCGGAGGTTGGCAATCACTTAATTTCTAGGTTTGAATTGCACAGGACCATTGGCTTTCAACCACTCGGTCCAGCCGCCGCGCAAAACTCTGACGCGCGTGAAACCACCTGCCTGAAGAGTTTGTGCGGCCGCGATACTCGACTCGTCTTTTGGACAAGCGCAGTACGTGACGATCTCTCGATCTCGCGGCAGATCTTTCAGCGGCGGGTAATAAAGGCGAGTCCTTAGTTTTCGCGCCTTGAAGTGCATCGAGCCCTTGATCGTAGTGGCACTGGATGCAAAACCTTCCGAACCGCGCACGTCAATGATCGTGACGGGATCGTTGTTGCTCAACTTCGCTTTCAGCTCTTCAGCGGTGATGAAGGCAATCTCCGGACTTTTTTGCGCGTGCGCTCTGAGGGTACGAGATTTATGAAACACGCCGGTCGGCGGCTCATCGCCCTTGTACGTCTTCGGGTCGTACCAGGAATAAGTGGACACGGCATAGTAAAGGTAGCCCTGGCTGCCATTGATTGTTTCGCCGATGAGATCGCCCTGGGGTTTAGGTAACTTTCTTCCGCTGTTGGCGCTCACGAAATCTTTCCCGGAATGTACTCGCAAGTCGTTTCCCACGACGTTCTTCAGCACGAAAGTTTGCGTGGCTTCCGGATCGCGCCAGTCGTTGGCGCCGTACCCGTGAATCACCGCCAGAAGCGTTTCGTCTTTCTCAATCTTCGACGGCGTTTTCGGAGACTTGTTAGAGCGCGGCTCCCGCACTAGCCAGGCGGGATACTGTTCATTCATCTTGTCGAGTTTTGCGGGCTTTAGGATTACTGCGAGGTCCTGTGAAGCATCGCCATTGAAGTCGCCGGTGACAAAGTTCGGGTTGTACTTAGTATCAAGCACTGCCGCGTCTTTAAATACTCGTTTTACTGCTTCCTGCACTTCAGACGACTTCGGCGCCTCCGCAACTGCTATGCGTACCGGTGACGTTTGCGGAGTAGGTTGATAGGCGGGTGGTCGTTCGGCTACCACCTGCTTTGAT
This sequence comes from Pyrinomonadaceae bacterium, assembly GCA_035696765.1. Classification (GTDB taxonomy): domain Bacteria; phylum Acidobacteriota; class Blastocatellia; order Pyrinomonadales; family Pyrinomonadaceae; genus PSRF01. Next base: position 3,637 of record DASSEB010000229.1, read on the forward strand.
GATGAGCCGCATGCGCCAACCAAAAATGTCGCTGCCAATGAAACGGTCAGTAAACAGATCCCGGTCCGTGTCATGATCGTTTTATCCCCTGTTCTGAGATTAATTGAACGAAACCGAAGCCCGCCGGGATGATGTCTCCGGCGAGCTTCGGGATAGTGCCTCGTCAGTTCGGCCGTCGTAGCTTACAACGAAAGCACGAATGCAATGAGATCGTTCCTCTGGTCGGCGGTCAAGGCATTGAAGTTATTTCTGGAGTTCGTTGCCTGGCCGGCGTGCAGTTGAATCGAATCAAAAATGGTGACGTTCAGGCCCTGGTGCATCAGCCTGTTGCGTGCACGGATGCCCCAAAGCGGCGCCGTGCGCAATTGATTGGCTGAGCTTTGCCCGGCGTTTTGGACAATTCCGTCTCCCGTGCCGACATCGTGAAGCGCGAAATCGCTGAACGGGTGGATGATCTTGTTTCCGAGCGCTGTCGGCACCGTGAACGCTCCGCCGTTGATGGCGGTTCCCGGAGCGGCAGTCACCAGAGTTCGCGTATGGCAAACCGCGCAACCGACATTAGTGAACAGCGAATCGCCTCGAGTGGCGGCTGCTGGAATCGGGTTCTGACGACCCGGAGCGCGTGTTGCCGCCATGAAGTCGGCGAAAGCCAACACGTCGTCTCCGTCATCCTCAGGATCCGGAACCGGATCGAAAGCTGACGGGAAGGTCACATTGATAATACCGTCAGCCGTGCTGGCCGGGTTCTCGTGTGTTCCGGCATCAGCTGCGGCTGAACTTCGGCCGCCGAAACCGTCGAACTTGTTGGTGATACCCATCTCGTTGAGATACGCATCGCCGGCGAACGAGAGCAGGCTCGCCTGTTGGGCCTTCCAACCGAACCGGCCGTGGCGAAGCGTGTTGTTCGCCTCGGTGACGGGGACGCTGGTAAGAGTTCCACGTTGTCCGAGTGGCTGCGCGGCGACGTTGTTTTCAAGTGTCGCATTAGCAAGAGCCTCGACGAAGCCATCGCCCAGAGTGCTGGTGGTGACGCGGAATGTCTTGACAGTTTCCGCAGTGGAAATGTGCTCGACAATATCCGAGTCGGTCGCCCGAGCGTGAATCAATTGCCCGCCCGGTGCATCGACGAATGCGCCGTTGGTGATATGACCAGCCCTGAATTCCATTTGCTGGCCGAACGCGCCGACGTCGACTGACTGGTGACACTCAACGCATCCAGTATCGTTATAAGTTGGTCCAAGACCGTCGTCGATCGTTTCGCGTTCTGAAAAGATAAACTTGTTGTCCTCAAACCTGCCATTGCCGCGTGCGGTTGGTGCTACAGGTGGTGCCCCGCATTCATCGATCGGTGTGCCCTTGACGCCGAAGCCATTGAAAAGGTCATCGGTTTTGGCGTCCATATCCGTGGTGGGTGCTTCGGTTGCGGTTTGACTTTCGACAGTTTGCGGCGAGCTCAAAGGTACGACGAGCGCCACCGCGAACAAGACTAGAGTTAGGATGGGTAGAACTTTCCTCATTTGACTTTGACCTCCTAGGAGCTACAAACGGGTTGCGAAACAAAACCTACAGTTCACCCGTCGGCAAACTGCACAGTTCTGTCCTGATTGTTGGAAACCCTGCTTGACTGGGAGTAATAGAGGCAGCTCAAGCCGCGGGGGTAGCGACAGGAGTTATCAGTCCTCTCACGGAGAAGTAACCAGGGTAAGCCCCGGTTGTGAGAGAGAGGGCAGAGTAAATGGGTGTCTCTGCTCGAATAGTAAATCGAATTAGCTGGGCTAGCTGTGTTAGTCGGGACGCCGCACTCTAGTCCCGTTTGTAAGCAATGTCAAGAAAATTATGTTCAGTTTTTTGGAGAGTCTGTCGCTTCTGTGGAAAGCAGGTATATCGATGCTCTTGACGAGTGAGCGGCTTTCACATAGAGTGCGCGCCACCTTGCGTTCATTTCGTTTTTCTTCAACGAGGCAACCTTGCGATCCAATCCTCAGTAGATTTTTCTAATTCGCATTCCGGTCCGGCTGATAGTCGTCGGTTGCCTGCAGGTAAGTATCGCTTCTCGATCCTGAATGCTGAGCACGCTGAAGGCGATTCACGTCAGCAGTCATCTGTTATCAGCCCTGATCGTCCCGTGTGGGCTGTCTTCGATGCAGAGAAAGGAGCAATCACATGAGTGACATGATTAGAGGAGCTTGGGCACAAATTCTTTTGGCCCTGAGTGTGGGACTACTCGCCCTGTCATACAGGGAAGAATGGAGATATTCAGGATTAGTTCATCATCTCGGTACCGCCTTTGTTATTGCAGCCGTTGTAACCGCGTTCTGGCATTTACGAGAAGTTTCAGAGGTTATTCACAAGTACGTCAAAGCCATCCTGTTTGACTACACTTATTTGACAAGGCTGAGGCTTGAATCACTCATGGAGCTTCGATCAAAGGCGGCAAAGGCAATCCTCCAAAAGGCTGCCGACAACCCTGCGTACAAACGTGACGAACTCGAAGATTGGCTCGACACTCTGCTGTACGATCGCCTCATACCCGGGAAAGCGCCTTCATCGGGTTGGTATCGAGAGAACTATGTCGAACAAATCGTTATCGAATACCTGACGCTTCAAGAGGCGCGCGAATACGAGGGGTTAGACGCCGCGAACATTTCCTCAACGGATCTTCAGTCGATGATTATGAGAGTAACCACTACCACGGATTTTACTGTCATCGCACCGAACGTTTCTGATGAGAACTTAAGCTATCCCGTCGGCTTTACCGGAGAAGGTTGCGGGTTATTAAACTTTCCGGATGAGAAGTTGATCAGAGCCTCTGGAGGAAGGGATCAAATAACGTCTGCACCCTTACCCATAAAACCAATTACTGCTAAACGAGGGCAATTTTGCTGGGAAGCAGGACCCATGAATCTGGCGTTCGAAAAGGGCAAGTGCAGAGTCTGGACCGAGATGGTTGAATACAAGTCGCCCCTGCGGGAGTCATTCATCCTGAATACGATGGCTCTGCTGACGCACAATTTAACCGTTTCAATTCATCAGATTGGTGCGGGACCAGCTCAGGTGTTCGTTGGTCAGCTAATCGCGACGCCGTCAACCGACATGAGACGTCACGACGCAGCAACCTACCGCGCCTCGTTGAGGTACGACGGCTGGCTGTTTGAAGATCATGGCTATCATTTTCATTGGTTTCCGGCTGTGGAAGAGGTCTCGAGCCCTCATCATGAGCGCAACTCGCAAGAGGTTTCTGAGAAAGCTGTAAGAGCGGCAGTACAACCAGCCTAATGGCGAACTAATCTTTTCCGGCTCGGCAGATTACACTGATCACTCAGATCAGGTAATCTGTCTATTCGGTGGACAAACAGAAGCATAAAACTTACCCCTTCACGGCCATTGTCGGGCAGGAAGAGATGAAGCTGGCCTTGCTTCTCAACGTCGTCGATCCGTTGATTGGCGGCGTTTTGATCATGGGCCACAGAGGCACGGGAAAGTCTACGGCTGTGCGCGCACTGTCGGATCTGTTACCGCAGATCGCGGTTGTCGACGGGTGTCCTTATAACTGTGATCCGGAGAGTCCGTGCGAGCATTGCCGCGAGCGTGGTTCGCTTACGTCGAAACTTGTGCCCGTGCCTGTAGTCGAACTTCCCCTCGGTGCGACGGAAGATCGAGTTTGCGGCACCATCGACATCGAGCGAGCGCTCGCTTCCGGCCGAAAAGCTTTCGATCCGGGTTTACTGGCGCGCGCTAACCGCGGCTTTCTTTATATCGACGAAGTGAACCTGCTCGAGGACCACCTCGTCGATCTGTTGCTGGACGTTGCCGTCACCGGCAGAAACAAGGTGGAACGCGAAGGGGTTTCGGTAGAGCACCCGGCGAGTTTTGTCTTGATTGGTTCCGGCAATCCTGAAGAAGGCGAGCTTCGTCCGCAACTGCTGGATCGTTTCGGGCTGCACGCGGAAGTCAGAACCGAAAACTACCTCAAAAATCGAATCGACATCATCGAGCGACGCGAAGGTTACGATCGCGATCGGGAAACGTTCTGCGAGTCTTTCGCCGGCGATCAGGCTGTACTGCGAAAGCGGATCACCCGCGCGCGCGCGAATCTTCCGAAGATTGCTGTCGAGCGATCAGTGCTCGAGAAGATCGCGCAACTCTGTGCGGACCTCAAGGTCGATGGGCATCGCGGTGAACTGACGATCATGCGTGCGGCGCGCGCGCTGGCGGCGTTCGAAGGACGCCGCGCGGTGACTGACGAGCACGTGAAAAGAGTTTCGGCGATGGCTTTGCGACATCGCCTGCGCCGCGACGCTTTGGAAGAGACGGCGACGAGCGATCAGATTGAACAGGCTGTGGATGGAGTGTTTCCGCAGACTGGTCAGACGCCGGCGCCGGCGCAGCCTTCTAATGGTGATACCGGCGATGGTGATGGAACACCGCAAGAACGGCGCGGAAAGACAAACAACTCCGGTCCACGGAAGAGTTCCTCGACCGGTGGAGCGCGAACGAATACTGCTGATGC
>DASSEB010000230.1:0-11187 GCA_035696765.1 Pyrinomonadaceae bacterium
TGTGATGAATTGCTTGAGTTCGATGCCGTCCGTGCTGCTTTGGCCCAGGAGACGACATGATCGATTAAAACGGTCCGTTGAACCTTGAAGCCACCGGGATTCGAACCCGGAACCTCGTGCTTAAAGGCATGTAGTTCCACCGGCATTCGTCGCACTCTTTTCCAAGGGAGTGACAAGTAATTTGGAAGACTCATGTTCGGAGTCACACCGAACGCACATCCGACTTGTCGCCGAATTGCTCTATTGACTGAGCTAATGTAGTCCTCACAAGCATTCACTCCGACAAAGATCAGAAGGGGTGACAAGATTTGAAAAGACGGTTCGAGCACGGTGTTAACACCGCTGGAGTTTCCAGCTCCACGAGGCTCCGGTTGGAGGATGTAGTCCTTTCAGCATTCACCCCCAATTTCAAAAGGCGACAAAATCGGTGAGAGGATCCCACGAGGGATTACCACGTGTGACGGGATTCGAACCCTTTTGGCTTTCGCCGTACCATGTACTCCGCACCAGCATTCGCCATTACATCTAAAGGCCGACAAGAAATCATCGAGACATTGTTCATTTCCAGTGAATGTAGTCACGACAGCATTCGGCCCACAATTGTTCAGTTCCGAGTTTCGGAGCCGCTTAAGACCGCCGAAACTCAGAACTTGTTTAAAGCGCTGTTGACTCGATCACACCGATCCAGTGGTCAGCGTTTAGTTCATCACGCGCGAATTCCGAGATCACTTCAAAGACTTGATCCGAGAATCCGCCGACGTTGAGAATGTCAGGACGTTCCTTTGCCTGCACCGTCGCATAAGGCTGAACATCGATACAGACCATTCGCGCCTCAGGATTGCGCTGGCGGAAGTTCGACCATTCCTTCATCGTCGCAGTTGCACTGCCGCCAAAACGTCCGTAATGCGGTGCGTCAATCCACGATTCATAATCCGAAACGTAGATAACGAGATCACCCTGCGCGCGATGCTGGTTCAGAAAACGCAGCGGCGCGCTACAGTTAGTTCCACCGCAGGGCAGCGTTGCCAGCTTTTCTGCATTAGTCATTACGCTGTCGCGTGGGTTCAGACGAATCTTAACCACGTCCGACTCAAACGGAATGACTTCTGCTTGCGGGTTCTTGCGCAGCACGGTAGCCGCGACCAGGGCCGCGACATCGATACAACGCACGGCGGTAGTGGCGCCGCGACGATAACCGGTCAGGGCCGAATGCATCGATCCCGAGATGTCCGGGAAAACGTAAACCTTTCCCTTGAACTCAGGAACATTCGCAATGGCGATCTCCATTGCGTCCTGAAGTGCGGAGCAAACTTCCTTCGGGATGCCGGCGTTCGCGTTCGCCATTGTGTAAGCCACCATTAGCTGGTACGGAAACACGCGGGCCTTCGCAATTGCCTTTGGGTCGCGCAGACGATCCGCAATCAGATCAGTCATACCCGGCTGACCGAACACGCCGTGACGTGCAAAGGTGTTCAGGTTCATGCGAGTCATCTGCCACGGCGCCCGACGCGCAATTTCCGTCCACTCCGGCGTACCAAGTTCCAGAGCAGTCAGCATCTGGAATGGCACATCAGGGACTTCACGCGACTCGCCCTTCTTAAACGCTTCGAAGTCGCGCGCGACGTCCGGCAGCGCATCGAACGCGAAATCGCGGCCGATGAAGTAGCCGAATAGTGCTTCGTGCGAGGCGTCCTTTGGCTTTGGGTGGACCATCTTCACGATGTCGGTTAGTGAAGGGTCCTGTCCTACATTCGCCTTGAACAGTGTTGCCGGATCGCGGGCATCCAGCCACTCGCGCACCATGCGCTTTGGCGCCGAACCCAGCGACTTACGACCCACTGCGCCCGAACGCATGATCTGCACAAAATTGCGCAGCATCTTTGGATTGTCGATCACGCGTGGGAACACACGCGCAAGCAGCTCGCGGTCCTTGATCGACAGAACCGCACAAAGCAGTGCCGGCATGTCCTTCATGAAACCGCGTTCACGGCAGAACACCGCAGTCTTGGCGATGAACTCAGCGTCGATCTCGGCGCACAGCTCAAGCGCCTTCGCCAGTTGCTCGTCAGCACCCGCATAGAAGGTTGTGTTGAGACAACCGGTCGCTGCGTACTGCGCTAGTTGATGCTTTGGCGAAAGAGCGTACGCTGGAGCGCGCTCTTCGTTAACTGCATCAGTTGCCCGCGCCAGCTTGCCGATTAGCGACTTGAATAGAGTCTTATTTGCCATGGTTCGTTACCTCCTTAGAGAACTCGTCTGATTTCCGCAAATGGTTCCGCAAAAATCTGTGCTTCATCCTCATAGAGGATGTACCCAGTTCGACGAGTCGTTATCATCCGAATAAAGACATTGTTCCTTTCCAGAATCGTGGCCATTTCCCATGCGCGGGACAAATGTCCGTGGGCTGTCGGTTTGAACCAGCAGATCGCCCGCCGGGCCCGCCACGATGATTTCAGCCGATATTCAAACGGACCTTTCAGATGTACTCGGAACCAAGCCATCAAATCCGCGAGCTCGGCATAGTCGTCATGATGAAGGACTGCCTTATCCAGCAACTTGAAGGCAGCACAGAAGATTCCCGCGGAAACGTGCGAGTCTTGATCAATCTCTCCACTGACAAATCGGATGAACATCGGGCCCACCATGGCGACCTTATCGAAGTACCTTTATTGAGTTTGAAAGAATTGGCTGCGGGAGAAAGAGTCGAACCTTCATCTTCGGGTTCAAAGCCCGACGTGTTGCCGGTTACACCATCCCGTAACAGGAAAAAGTTTCGCACTGCGATTCGAACCCGGAACCTTGCGCTAATCTGGCGCTACGGGACCGCTCATAAGGCGGCTGCGCGACAATTACTCAAACCCGGTTCGATAGAGAGTGGTCGCGGTGGAAGGAATTGAACCGACATCGCCCGATTATCAATCGAGTGCTCTGGCCGTTGAGCTACACCGCGATGGTTGACCCGACGGGGCTCAAACCCGCACCTCACGGCTTAAAAGGCCGCCGCTCTGTCACTCGAGCTCCGGGTCAATAAGAAATGGCTGTGGCGGAAGGATTCGAACCTTCGCATGGCCGCATTAACAGTGCGGTGCCTTACCAACTTGGCTACGCCACAATAGGACTGGTTGCGGGAGCAGGAGTGGAACCTGCCCGTCGCTTAGAGACTAATGAGCTGTATTCCGGCGTCGATGGTGGCTGCGGCGACGAGAGTCGAACTCGTATCATCTCGTTTACAAGACGAGCGCTCTGAAGCCAATTGAGCTACGCCGCAATTTTGGTGGACTGGGAGGGACTCAAACCCTCACAAGAAGTTTGCAGGACTTCTATGCTCTCGGTTACATCACCAGCCCCGTAAAACTTTGGTGGCTGTGGGTGGAGTTGAACCACCAACCTCGCGCTTATGAGACGCTTGCTCTGTTCCACTTGAGCTACACAGCCGGAGAAATGATCTTGGAAGCCCGCGGAGGAGTTGAACCTCGTGCCTTTCCGCCCGGCTCTCTTGCGTTCGGTTTAGAAGACCGATGCCGGGAACGCGGGCCATAATGGAGGCACGGTTTGCCTCCAGGTATTTCGGCCACAAAGAAGCACAAAAAGCACAAAAGGATTTCCTTGATTTTTGTGCCTTTTGTGCTTCTTTGTGGCAACCTCTGGTCGGAGTTGGAATCGAACCAACCTTTCGGGTTTTTCAAACCCGCGCTAATCCGTCTCAGCTATCCGACCGTCTCGGAGGACCCGATTTCTCAAGTCCTCCGTCTTTGCTCGTTGTGAACCTTGTCCATGACTTCACGATCATCGTGCATGTCCATGAACAGGTACTTGCGCCACTCGGCTCTTGCTTCGGCATAGTGACAAAGCACCACGCGTTCGAGCTTCACTCGCAGCGCTGTTTGCGAAGTCAGCAAAGGCATGCGTGCTTCCGCCGGTGTGCGATTGCCCTTCCGGTTGTTGCACTTGATGCAAGCCGCAACAATGTTCATCGGCGAGTTATCGCCACCACGCGACCGTGGCAAGATGTGATCGAGCGTTAGTTCAGCCGCGCCTTTCTTCTCACCGCAGTACTGACAGCGGAACTTGTCGCGCATGTAAATGCGCAGGCGCTTCATGCCCGAGCGCTCGCGGCCCTGGCGAACGTTGATATAACTGCGCCGGCGAATTACCGACGGCACCGGAAATTCATCATGCGCCGAACGCAGCACGCGATCGCCGTCGAACTCTTCAACGAAGACCGTGTTCTTGAAGGTCATGATGATGGCGCGCGCGACACTGACGGTGCCGAGCGGCTCGTAAGTTTGATTGAGCAGCAAAACTCTGCCGTTGAGTGCCATTGCTCGGCACCTCCTTTCTTTGATTAATTCGTATTTGGAGCACGCGGTGAGACTCGAACTCACGAATACGGGATTTGCAATCCCGCGCCTTAGCCGCTTGGCGACGCGTGCATGTTGGAACGGAAGGAGAGATTCGAACTCTCGAATCGAGTTTGGAAGACTCGCATGTTTCCAGCTACATCACTTCCGCAGGTAGCGCAAACCAAGGGTAGTCCGCGCTTGGTTGTGGAGCGAGAATGTTTCATTTAAAAATTGGGGCTCCTGGCGGGACTTGAACTCGCAACCTCGTCGTTCGAAGCGACGCGCTCTTCCATTTGAGCTACAGGAGCATAATGCAAACTTGGAGCATCGTACCGGATTCGAACCGGTGTCTCAGCGTTGGCAACGCCGTGTCTTAAACCAAACTGGACCAACGATGCGATTGGTCGGGGAGGACAGAATCGAACTGTCACCACGAGTTCCCAGGACTCGGATGCTCGCGTTACACCACACCCCGAATGAAGAGGAAAAGGAAACAGTAGTTGTTTAAATCTGTCCGGTGTGTACGCTTCGAAACTTCATCAACTGTTTCTCCCGATAAAATTGGTGCGCCAGGTGAGACTCGAACTCACAATCCCCTGCTTAAGAGGCAGGTGCCTTGATCCAATTTGGCTACTGACGCATGGCGGAACTGAACGGACTCGAACCGTCATCGGCTTGGTTGACAACCAAGTGCCTCACCTCTCGGCCACAGTTCCGCATGATAATTTAGCAGCGCGTGTGGGATTCGAACCGACGATTCGCCTGATTGAAAATCAAGTGGCTTCAGCCTGATTGTCGTAACGCGCAGCTGACCTTGGGTGGGTCGAAGGGAATCGAACCCTCACGTTCCGCGGTCACAGTGCGGTGCTCTGCCAATTGAGCTACGACCCACATAGAGGGCGAATGAATCCAGCGTGGAGACATTTTGCAGATAGTTCAGCATTCGCCCGGATCTTGGCAGGGATGACGAGACTCGAACTCGCAAATCAACTGATTGAAAATCAGCCCGCTTTCCATTTCGCGTTCATCCCCGTGATTCCTGGTGCGCGTGGAGAGATTCGAACTCATCACAAAGCTAATCTTAAGTCAGCCGCCTCTTCCAATTGGGCTACACGCGCAAACGGTTTGAATTGGTACCGGCGGAGGGATTCGAACCCACACTGTCTAGTTCCTAAGACTAGCGCCTCTTCCCGATTGGGCTACGCCGGCATGGTGAACCCGGCAGGACTCGAACCTGCGACTTGTCGTTTAGGAAACGACTGTTCTGATTCCATCTGAACTACGGGTTCGTGAGATGCTACGGAGGTAGGATTCGAACCCACGTAAACGAGTTTCAGAGACTCGCGCCTTTCCAGCTCGGCCACTCCGTAAGATTTACTTTGGTGGACCTGGCACGATTTGAACGTGCGACCTCGACCGTCGCAGGGTCGCGCTCTTGTTCCGCTGAGCTACAGGTCCGCGTTATTCCGCCGATGAGCGAGCGGCGCGCTGACAGCTACAAGAGCTGTCGGTCAATCTCATCATCGAAATCTGGCGGAGGCGGCAGGAGTTGAACCTGCACACGCAATGCGCGGCGATTTAGCAAACCGCTGCCATACCGTTAGGCGACGCCTCCGACGAATGGCGGAAGGGACAGGACTTGAACCTGCAAGCGACAAATGCGCGGTAGTTTTCGGGACTACTGCCTTACCAGTTAGGCTACCCTTCCATGAGAATTGATTTAATTGGCTGGGACGCCAGGATTTGAACCGAGAAGGTCGGGTTTGGAATCCGATGGTTTGCAAGTTAGCCTACGTCCCAAAATGTCTGGTGCATGTGGTAGGACTCGCACCTACGAAGTCGTTGGACGCCTGATTTACAGTCAGGTGCTTTTGCTGCTCAGCCACACATGCGCGAGTGAATCGCAGATCTCAAATCTTCAATCAGAGATTTCAAATCCAAGATTCACTATGCTAAAAAATAGATGAAGGCAGAGAGAACACTGCCGCGAACACACTTCGAGGCACACTTCTCCTGAAGATGGCGATCTCCTGGGACTCTCGCAAAGCACCGAGATCGTCATCCGTTGAAGGCTCCCTGCCTTCATCTCTCGCAAAATAGGTACTTCGATTGTCAAAAAACTAAAGGAGCGGGCTTTAAGCCTCACAGGGAAGCTGCCCGCTCCTTCAATTCTCGCGAATTTTGCTTTGAGATTTGGGAGCGGGAGTCCGCTCCCGCTGAATTAATGCCTGATATGACGGCTATCTATCGACGTCGCTTGTCCGAGTCTGCCGTCAAAAGTATTGAGTGATGACAAGCTCAGACCTAAAGCGCACACGACCGAGTACATGGCGGCGCACGGCTGCCATTTCGTCGAATGTTCTTTGTATGTTCGGCTCGTCAACATCGATTGGTTTTCCTCAACGCGCAATTCATTCGTTCGCGCAACCTGCCTTGTATAAAGTAGGACCACTCATCTTGTCAAGTATTTTCTTCGAGATTGTGGTTCAGCGAGAGAGTATGCCCAACACGTTGCTCATGGACTTCGATAACCCTTACGTTCTCTAAGTTGCCTACATTGTCAATTGCATCATGAAGCCGCCCCAACTGAAAACGAGTTACGTTGATGATGTTGGGCCTCATGGTTTTGCGCTGGTTGCTGCTTACGTCTCGACGACAATTCTCAGCTCAATGCGGAGGTTGAGTTACTGAAAGCCTTGTATCAGAGATCGCATTAGCTATTTGACACGCATGGCCCTGATATCGGCCCCGTTGATCCGCATGATGGCGTGGGTTACTTCTCCTTTTCGATTCCTCATGAAGATGACCTGCGCATCTCTACCTTTGAGGAAGAACTCAGCGTCTGACTCGGGAAAGAGCTCAGCCGGCGGCCGCCCCTGACTGGTGCGCGTCGTAGTTCTTTCCTTGGGCACCGCCATCAAACGCTCTCCGTCTTTGACTACTTCAAAGTCGAAGATCGCACTCTCATACTCGCCGACGTAATCGTCGTAAACCTTTTTGTCGATCTTAACGGCGGTGCGTTCACCTGGAATCGTCGCTAAGTCTTCGGCGAGCAGTTGCCAGTGCTCTTGCCGCTTTATGTAGGTCCGCATGTAACGGGCGTAAGCGACACCTTCGCGGTTGTTATCTTCGCGCCGGCGTCGTTCAACGCGACGGCCAATCACAATCGCAGTATCGCCATTGATGGTAACGCGCGTGTCCTCGGCCGTCAGAGTAAGAGTCGGATCAAGCTCAGATGATCTCATAAAGCCAATAAGAGTCTTCTTGTTTCCGATGTCTCGGCCGTTCGTGAGAATGAACTCATCGGCGATAAGGCGTTCGGTTTTCGCGATATCCCTTTGCAGGTACGCCTCGCGTTGTTCTCGCTCGGCTTTAAGAACTTCTTGCGCGGCCGCCTCCTGCGCAGACGTCTGACTACTCACCCTCTGGGAGAGAGTGAGCCCTGGTACGGCAATTATTGCCAAAGCGATCAAAAGAGTGCTTTTTATGATTAGCATGGTTCAGTTTCCTTTGCTCGGCTTGACGATGATGACCGAATCCATGTGACCGTTCCCGTCATCTTCAGTGGCGGAGTTGGCTGGATCGTTTAGACCGACACCATCGACGAGGAACTTATAGGTGTACTTGCCGGGCGTTAAATCAATTCGACAAACCCATCCGTCGTTCTCTTTCGCGCAATAGTTCCTGGTCTGAATCCAATTGTTGAAAGATCCATAAATCGCCACGGCCTCCGCGTCGGTGTGTCCTCCCAAAGTGAAAGTCGTGTTGCCGGTACTGGGCACTGGCGGCGGCATCTTTCTCACCAGCATGTCTGCCTGACCAGTGTTTAGAGTGAGACCTGTGACATTGCCTTTATCATCCTTGATGAAGTCGAGACGCAGATCTGGAATCTCGCTGTCATAGAACCTTGACTCGGATCTGGGCATGAGCTGGCGCGACCTCAGGTATGAAGGCTTGACCCACAGTGAATCATTCTTGACGCTTACGTAGAGGACGAAATCATGCGCAAACTTCGGATCAAGTTCGTATCTGCCAACATATTGTCGCAGCACCGCGGGAGCGACTTTGACTTGAGATAGCGCGACCGCTTTCTTCGGAATCGTGTATTGCTTTGCGGGCGTTCTGTCCTGCTCTGAAATCTTAGGTGCGGGTTTGATGCCTACGAGCGCTATCAGATTACTCGCTAGCGTCCCACCCCAATTGAATAAAGTGTGGTTGCCGTTAAACTCTGTGTAGTGGATTGCGTATCCTTTGCTCTCCAGTGTGTCTCTCAAATTACGGTTAGCCGCGAGCAGTGTGGGGTCTATCAAATTAGCCGGCGGCGCGTTGGGTAGCTTGGCCATCAGATCACGCCACCACCAAGTCCCTTCCAACAGTCCGGCTTCGAGCGAGAAGCGTAAAGGCAGACGCGGGCTGGCGGCGAACTGGCGGTTCAGCCACTCCGGCTCCTTTTCGCCATCGGGCTTCCACCCGAAAGCACCAGATTGGGAAAGCACGTTCCCGAAAACCTCCGAGTGCTTGAGCCCTACGAAAGCAGCTTGCAATCCGCCGAGGCTCGCGCCGCCGATGATCGTCTGCTCGGGACGGTCGGTCGCGTGGTAGTTAGCACGCGCCCACGGGACAATCTCCTGAGCCAAAAAGTCGGCATACGCTGAATTGCAGGACAACTCACGCCAGCGATCGGGATTCTCTACCATCACCGCGACGAGGGGCGGTATCGAACCCGCTGCGATCAAGTTATCGAGAGTGGTTGCTACCCGCGCCGTGTTCACGTATTGACCACCGTCGGTAAGTATCAGCAAACCGTAAGGCTTCTTATTGGCAGCATAGCCGTGCGGAATGTAGATCCAGATTGGTCGTTCGTTGCCGAGGAGTTTGCTCTGGAATTTGTCGCGCCGCACTTGTCCTTTCGGAACTGTGGGCCGCGCGACGTTCCAAGTTTGCGGCTCGGCGGAGGGCAGTTCGACTGCCGAATAGGAATTCCCTTCATACGGGTTGAACTCGTTATAGTGCTCGGTGAACTGGAATGGATTCAACGGGTCGTTTCGGAGAGCGCCCTCAAACCGGGTGATGCCTCGCCACTCTTTCGGGTCGGGTAGGTTCGTGGCGAATTGATAGACGAAGCGCGCACCCTTCTGAAGCCGGAATGTCTTGTACCACAAGTCAGTGTCGAGCAGCCGCGTCATCGGCTTACTGACGTCACCAAGGCGAAAGACGAAAACATTTCTCGTTTCTTCTCTCGCTCGCCAAAGCATAGTGACGAGCATGTCGTGGTCGCCCACCGCTGCCGGCTCAATTATCGGCGCACCTTGTTCGTTAATTTCGTTCCAGAACTTATCAAGCGCGGTCCGATCACCTGAGGTAAGCCGATCCCGTAGGGCCAGCAATCGCGGGCTCGATGGCTGGTTATTGAGTGGTTCCGTTCTCTCCTGATCGACCAATGTTGCAGATACGGGTACGTTTGTTGCCAGACTCGCGGTCATAATAAGCAGCGTAAACACACGTGTAACGATCCGAGATGCAAAGCTAACCAGCATAGTCGGCCCTTTCAGTAGTTAGTTAGGCGTGCGGTCTTTAAGACTTGAACACTCGTTCCACCGGTGTGCGTCCCTGTTCATCATAAGCCGTGATGTTTGCGGAGGGCGCACCCGACATATCACTTGTCAAACTCATATTGGCGCGGAACGTTTCGCTCGGGGCTGCGAGCACGCCGTTCACATGTTCGCTGTCGGAATGCCGTTTTGAGCGCCGAACGACGATGAATAGATAAGTCAAAACGGCGATGGCGATTAACTGGCGCATGACACCTGTGAAGTTGTGATGTGGGACGTTCACCGCCCACAGCGCGGCCAGACCCGCCAGAACCGCGATGGTAATGTGCAGCCCCATTCTCAAAGGCATGGAATCGAAGGGAAGGCTCCGTCGGATTTCACAACAGTTATTTCTGACCTGCTTGAAGTCACCGAAGCTTTGCAGCGCCGCACGTTGCGCGTCATCTGGCCTCATTCCCTGCTCAACGTTGGCTCGTGTTCGCATTTCAATATGGAAGCGCAATTCAGTTTCAACCTCGCGCACCAGCTCGTCGGGACGCCGCCAGGCACAAATGAACCTTGTCGTGGCTTTGATCCAGGACATAATCAGAATCCTCTCTCAGACCGCGCGCAGCGCCTTGATCGTTGCGCCCGCAAGCCGCTCCCAATTCTGCTCTTCGATGATTAGCTGTTTCCGACCCGCGCGGGTCAGCTTGTAGAACTTCGCGCGCTGGTTGTTGTCCGAAACGTCCCACTCCGACTCGATCCACCCGCGCTGCTCGAGTCGGTACAGTCCGGGATATAGCGATCCTTCCTCGACCTTAAGAGCATTCCCCGAAATTTGTGCGATGCGTTGACCGACTCCGTAACCATGCAGAGCGCCAAGCGAAAGAGCTTTGAGGATCAACATGTCCAGCGTCCCCTGAAGCAGGCTGACATTAGATTTGGGCAATGGACAACCTCCTAGATAATCTAGGGCCAGCATACCACGGACTACCCAGACTGTCTAGGGGCAGTGTTGATAAATAAACCCTGCGGCGAGGATGTTTGCTCCTATCACTAGCGCAGGCAGGCCAGAAATATTTTAAGATGGCGGCGTCACAAGCCCGCTTCACATGTGTCTGTGAATGGAGTTCAATCTGCCTGTCCTGACGGCATCCGCTTCGATCCGCCACCGGTCCTACCTACCTCGGACCACTCGCACGAATTGTCAGTTCCGTGCCGACCGGTAGCTCGAGGTTGTCTTTACCTTGAATAAAAACTGTACCGGCTCCGCCTGCAGCCCCAATGATTCCTCCGATCGCTGCGCCTTT
>DASSEB010000231.1:0-2992 GCA_035696765.1 Pyrinomonadaceae bacterium
ATGCTTGATTGTTTGAAGGCTCCCTGCACAGTAACGGGAAAATCCAAGGTTACCTGACCGTCACCTGTTTGGGCATCGAGGTTAGCGGCGAAGGCATCCGGCACGCGCAGTTCGATATTGCCGTCGCCTGTTCGGAGCGACCACCCGGAGTCCATTTTTGATCCTGCTCTAGCTTCGGCTTCGATGTTTCCATCCCCCGTATGCAATTCCAACGTAGCGTATATTCCGTCGATGTTGATATTGCCGTCGCCTGTGTGCGCTTTCATGGATCCATTCGTGCCGCGGGCTTCGATATCACCATCTCCGGTATCAAGTTGCAACATACCCTTTACGTCCATGACGCGGATGTTGCCGTCACCGGAATGCAGTTCAAGGTTACTTTCACGCGGGACCTCGACTTCCACGCGTAGTGAACGATGCGAGCCGATGCTTATGCCCCAGCGGTTGGGGATGCGAACGGTCAACGAGAGGCGATTGGCATCCTGATGGTCGGTGATGATGACCCCGCCTTGACCAATCTTTCTGCCATCTGCGGTCACGAGCACCTGAACTTCGTTTCGATCGGACGCGTTTACGTGGATTTCTCCATCGTTGACGTCGAGGTTAATATCCGGGCGCCCAGAGACGGTGTAGGTCTTTCGCCATTGATCGGCATGGGCGACGAGCGCGGAGAACGTGAGGATAAACGGCAGCACGTACGATAGACGTTTCGGCACACTTCACCTCCGGAACTTTTGACGAGAGTGTTACGAAGAGGTTGACGGAAAAGTTCTGCAAAAAATTGAAGTTTTGGCGGCGCAATTACTGCGACGGCTTGGCTGACCCGCCGGCGGCCTCGCCCGGAGGAGGTGGAATGGCAATGTCCAGCTGTGTCACCCCTCCCAAGGTGCTTAAGGGCTTGCCGAACTCGGCCGCGTTGCCTACCACCAGAATAGGCATCTTGTCTCGATGCAGATACTTGGCTGCCACTCGCGCGACATCTTCTTTGGTGACCTTCTCGACCCCGGCGCGGTATCGCTCAAGAAAGTCGGGCGGATAACCATAAAACTCGTAGGCCATACGCTCGCGCATGATCTTGGCCGGGGAATCGAAGGCAAAGATGAAGGAATTGAGGATGGAATCTTTGGCGCGCTTGATTTCGGTGTCGTTGATGGGATTTGTTTTCAATTCGTCGATCTGGGCATCGAGTGCCTGAATCGCTTCTACCGTGCTCTCGCTCTTGGTGCTCATACCGATGCGCGTCAAGCCGGGATGATCCCAAGTTGTACCTACGCCGCCGCTTACGTCATAGGCCAACCCCAGCTTCGAGCGAATGTTCGAGAACAGTCGCGAGGAGAAGCTTCCGCCAAAGGCCTCATTGAACACCTGGATAGCGTAGTAATCGGGATTCCTTCGATCCGTGCCCAGGTCAGTCATGCTGATCGCACTCTGGTTAACGTCAGGCTTATTCACCAGGTAATAACCGGGTTTCGCGGGATTGATCGGCACATCTGGCTTTTTCACCGCAGGACCCTTTTGCCACGACGCGAACGCCTGGCGCAGCTTTCCCTCCATGGCTGCGGTGTCAAAGTCGCCGGTCAGGCCGAGAATGATGTTATTGGGGAAGACATGCGTCTTATGCCAATCGACCAAGTCCTGGCGGGTCATGGCGGCGATGGTTGCGTACTCCGGCACACGGGCATATGGACTCTGAGGGCCGTAACCGAGCTTTGCTGCTTCGCGGCCGACGATCGATCCGGTGTCATCATTGCGGCGCGAAATCTCATCGTAGGCACCCTTTTTCGCAATCTCCAGCTTGTCTTCGCGAAACTGGGGGTTCTGCAGCAGGTCTATGACGACTTTAAAAACGTCGTCGAAGTCCTGCTTGAGCGATGTCATTCCAATCGTAGTGGAGTCAGATCCTGCTCCAGTCTCCACCTTGGCGGCGCGTGCTTCCAGGAAGTCGTCCAGCTGATCGCCATTCTGGGCTGTGGTGCCGCCTGTGCGCCAGGTATCGGCGTACATGGACACGAGTCCCGCCTTTGCGGCCGGTTCGCTGCGAGAACCGCCTCTTATCCGGGCAAAACCATTGATAAAAGGAAGCTCGTGATCTTCCTGCAAAAAGATCACCATGCCATTCGGCAGTTCGAACCGTTTGGGTTCCTGAGGATGGAACGCGGGCAGCGGGGGAACCGTTATATTGTGCCAGTCGGTTGCTTGCGCGAGCGATAGAACAGGCGAGGCGAGAAGCAGCAACGTCAGCAGTGCCATTCGCATCCCGGCAAGTTTTCTGGTGCGATTCATTGTGCACCTCCCTGCGGGGTTGCGGACTTCATTGTTTCGATGGTTCCGACAGTTCGATTGGTCGATACAAAAGTCTGGTTCGCTACGCGCCGAACATCGGCCTTGGAAACCTTATCGATGCGATCGACGTTGTAAAACAGCTCTCGCCAGTCCCCAAACAGAGCTTGGAAGGTGGCGAGTTGTTGCGCGAGGCCCGCGTTATCATCCAACCCGCGCAGAAGATTTGCCTTGGCCCGTGTCTTGATCATCTTGAGCTCGTCATCAGTGATGTCTTGCGTTTTGATCCGATCAATCTCCGAGTGAATTGCGTTCGCGATCTCGTCGTTTTTATGGCCGGGCACGGGAACTCCAAAGAAGGCAAACAAGTGCGGGTATTTGTAGCCGGGCAGGCCGCTGAAGCCGCCGGCAATGGAAGCAATCTTTTTGTCCCGGACCAACGAGCGATATAAGCGCGACGTCCTGCCGTTCGACATCACGTCGGCGATAGCATCGTAAACTGCGTCATCTTTATCTCGGAAGGAGGGTCGGTGATAGCCCTCGAGGAAAACGGGCTGTGCTGGGTCGTGCAACACCACTTCTCGAACCGAATTCTGCGGTGGCTCCGCGGTCGTGAATTCCTCCGGTTGCGCTTGCGTTGGGAGGCGTCCGAAATATTTCTCAATGATGGGCATTGCTTCGGAAACTTTGACGTCGCCCACGAGCGCGATCA
>DASSEB010000232.1:0-4004 GCA_035696765.1 Pyrinomonadaceae bacterium
CCAGGTCTCGCCGCTATTAATCAGCTTCTCCAAACTGCCCGGCCCTGACTTAGCGATAGCCACGTCAATCTGGTCAACCATCATGTCTTCGTAGGTAGGTCTTTCAATCGCCCTGAAGATGCCCACCGGTTGCGGGAAGTCCGGTTGCTCCATACGCGCCAGCATGAACGCCACTGAAGGATCCTTCAGGTAAATGTCGTGGACCAGCAGGTCGTTTTCAGTGATTCCGTTTTCACCGATGGTGACGACTTCGGGATGCGCACCGTTCATGCGAATACCCTTCTTACGATCCTTACCGAAAGCCATGGGCTTGCCATGCTCGAGATAAAGCACGCGGTCTGAGCGAACCGTGCGCTCGGCGAA
Source organism: Pyrinomonadaceae bacterium (assembly GCA_035696765.1). GTDB lineage: Bacteria > Acidobacteriota > Blastocatellia > Pyrinomonadales > Pyrinomonadaceae > PSRF01. Next base: position 364 of record DASSEB010000232.1, read on the forward strand.
ATAGTCGAAGGCGCCGTCGTTGAAGATGTTGCAGTTTTGATAGACCTCGATAAACGAGATGCCTTTGTGCTTCGCCGCTGCGTCCACAATCGAGCCGAGATGTTTGACGTCGATGTCGATCGAACGCGCGACAAACGTCGACTCGCTCGCGATGGCCAGTGACAACGGATTGACCGGGTAGTCGATGGTGCCCGAAGGCGTGGACTTCGTCTTTTTACCGAACTCTGAAGTCGGACTGTACTGTCCCTTCGTTAGCCCGTAAATACGGTTGTTGAAGAGAATGTAATTGATATCGAGATTGCGCCGGATTGCGTGAATGAAATGGTTTCCGCCGATCGACAGCGCATCACCGTCGCCCGTGATCACCCAAACGCTGAGATCAGGATTTGCACACTTGATGCCGGTCGCGATAGCCGGCGCGCGCCCGTGAATGCTGTGGAAGCCGTAGGTGTTCATGTAGTAAGGAAAGCGAGACGAGCACCCGATCCCTGACACGAAAACGATCTTCTCGCGCGCGATGCCGAGTTCGGGCATCACTTTTTGCACATTGTTGAGAATGGCGTAGTCGCCACATCCCGGGCACCAACGCACTTCCTGATCGGAAACAAAGTCGGCCTTCTTCATCTGTCCCGGCGGCGGCGCAATGCGGCCCGACACGGCCGAACCCGTGTCGCTCTCGGCCGACACTGCTTCAGTGAAAGGGTTGTTTACGTTTCCGTTCCCAGTATGTCCGTTACTCTGTGTACTCATTATTTCTCCTGAATAAACGTGCTCTTTCTTACTGCTTCTTCCAGCTCGAGATATTTTGTCCTCACATAAGGATCGAGTTTCGCAGCGAAGCCCGCGTCGAGTTTTCGAATCTTTATTAGCTCCTGAACGTCTGTGAGATCCTTCAACCTGTCAACGGATTGCCGTCCTTCGAAATTTGTCGGCTGCGTAACCATCGCTCTACACGCTTTCTTTAACGCTTCCTGGCGTAGGTCCGAAGAGCCAATCAAGCGAGATCCGAAAACCGGGGAGAAGGTCTGGCGCCTCGAGGGAATCGGATCCTGAAAATGTTGTTGTATCGGATGGTGATCGGTAGACCGTTACAGTGCGCCGCGTCGGGTCGACAATCCAAAGTTGCTTTGCACCAAAGCTAAACCACCGCGAGATCCTTTGCTTTACCTTGCCGGGCCGGTCACTGGGACTCAAAACTTCGACTGCAAGATTGGGAGGTCCTGGCCAATAACCTTCTGTGTCCCTTCCTTCAGCGAAACGCTCGTTTGTAACGAACGCATAGTCCGGAGCCAAAACAGTGTCAGGATTCGACGTCAACTTGAATCCGGTGTCAGTAGCAAATGCTTCTCCCAATCCATGATCCCAAATGAATTGTGTAAGAGGTACGGAAAGCCGCAGTGCAATCCGGCCGTGAGGAGGTCCGGGTGGTGGCATCTTTTCAAGTTCTCCATTTATGAGTTCATAGCGAAAACCGTCGTCCGGCAGCTCCATCAGCTCCTCGGCGGTTATTAACGCTGTTGAGGTCGCACTCATCTTCTTATTCCTACTTACCTCTGTCTGCTGTGAGGAACGCTCCAACATTACAAATACTCTTCAACCTTCCGGATGATCTCGCGAATCTGGAATGGGCGGCCCTTCACTTTCGAGAACGGCACCGCATCCACCAGGTACTTCGCGCGGATCATCGTGCAGAGTTGACCCAGGTTCATCTCCGGCACGATCACTGTCTCAAAACCAGCGAGCACTTCGCCGAGGTTTCGCGGGAACGGATTCAGATGCCGCAGGTGCGCTGACGACACGCTCTTCCCTTCGTTCTGCATCTTCTCGACAGCCGAACTGATCGAACCGTAAGTCGAACCCCAGCCAAGCACCAGAACCTTGCCCGTCCGCTCACCCATCACTTCGACCGGTGGAATGTCAGCCGCGGCGCGATCGACTTTTTCCTGTCGCAGCTTGACCATGAGATGGTGGTTTTCCGGATCGTAGTTCACGTTGCCGGTGATGTGCTGCTTCTCGATACCGCCGATGCGATGTTCGAGACCCGGAGTTCCGGGAAGCGCATACGGCCGCGCAAGTGTTTCCGGATCGCGCGCGTAAGGCATGAACGTGGCCGGATCCGTGGCAAATGTCACATTGATCTTCGGCAAAGAGTCGATCGCTGGAATCGCCCATGGCTCGGCGCCGTTCGCCAGGTAACCGTCGGAAAGATAAAACACCGGCGACATGTACTTGAACGCCAGCCGCACTGCTTCGATCGCCATGTGGAAACAGTCGCCCGGCGTCGCCGGAGCGACGACGATCGCGGGACACTCACCGTTTCGTCCCCACACTGACTGAAAGAGATCTGCCTGTTCCGTTTTCGTGGGCAGTCCGGTCGATGGTCCACCGCGTTGCACGTTAATAATCACTAGCGGCAACTCGGTCATGACCGCAAGACCGATAGCTTCCTGTTTCAAAGCCACACCCGGTCCTGACGTTCCGGTCAGTCCGATCTGCCCCGCAAAGCTCGCACCGATTGCCGCACAAACCGCTGCAATCTCGTCTTCGGCTTGAAACGTTTTCACGCCAAAAGCCTTGTGACGCGACAACTCGTGCAAAATGTCTGAAGCAGGCGTGATCGGGTATGAACCGTAGAACAATGGACGTCCCGCCAGTTGCGACGCGGCTATGAATCCGATCGCGGTCGCTTCGTTACCGGTAAGTTTTCGATACTTGCCGGGAGCGATCTTCGCCTTCTTCACGGTGTAGTGAGTAGTGAAGACTTCCGTCGTATCGGCAAAGTTGTAACCAGTCTTCAGCGCGATTTCGTTCGCCTTGGCCAGTTCAGGGTTCTTTGCAAACTTGGTTCGGATCCAGTTCAGCGTGGTCTCCATCGGCCGGTCGTAGAGCCAGTAGAGCACACCGAGAGCAAAGAAGTTCTTCGAGCGATCAATCTCTTTTCGCGAGAGCTCGACGTTGCCTTTGAGCGCGTTCATGTTGAGCGTCGAGATCGGCAGCTTGTGCACGCGATAGCCGGCGAGCGAATTGTCCTCTAAAGGGTTCGTCGCGTAGTTCGCATACTTCAGGTTCTCAGGTGTAAAACCGTCGGTGTTGACGATCAGCGTGCCGCCTTCTTCGAGATCAGCAAGATTCACTTTCAACGCCGCAGGATTCATCGCGACCAACACGTTCGGCTGGTCGCCCGGCGTCTTGATGTCCTGGCTGGAAAAGTTCAACTGGAATCCGCTCACGCCCGGCAAACTTCCGGCTGGAGCGCGAATCTCGGCCGGAAAGTCAGGCAATGTCGAGATGTCGTTACCAACTACCGCGGACGTATTTGTGAACTGAGTTCCGGTCAACTGCATTCCGTCCCCGGAGTCACCGGCGAAGCGGATGGTTACGGTCTCGACTTCTTCCAGATTCTTTGCCGCCTGCGTGACAGGTGGTTCTATAACAGTGCTCATTTTGTTGTCGTGAAGCCCTTTCCGAATGGGTATCGCTCTTAGCCAAACATAGTATAGGACATAGGAGAGAGAAGTCCTACAGGACTATTTTAGTGCTTCCTGATACGGAGACATGGCGGCTAATTTGGCGATGATTTCCGGCAGAACGCTCAGCGTCGTCTCGATTTCAGCTTCGGTGTTGTAGCGTCCGAGCGAGAA
>DASSEB010000233.1:0-12949 GCA_035696765.1 Pyrinomonadaceae bacterium
GATGATATCTGCGACGCGCGAACGAAAGTCTTGTAGTGCAGTCATTGGATCGAATAACGATGGATAACCGCCGACGCCCAGATGCGTCTCTTCGCCATCGTGCGCAATCCACGCGATGTAACCGGGCGCCAGTTTCGGATCGAGAAAACAAAGCAGTCGCGGTGGTCCATCAAGTACGGCTCCGTGAAAAACATTTTCCACACCCACTATCCATTCGCGATTCAGCTCGAGTTTCAGATCGCGAGCAACACGCGAACGGGCGCCATCCGCGCCGATCAAGTAGCGCGTCGTTATCGCGCGCGTCGACGAACCGGAATTGAGTTGAAGTGTTAGTTTGCGGTTGTCTGCCGAATGGCTCACGTAACTCGTCTGCGGCAGCCAGTGAACACCGGAAATCAAACACTGCCGCAAATAACGCTGGTAGAGTTGGCCCATGCGGCCGATGCGAAACTCGTCGTGTTGACTGACGAGTTCCAGCGGCCGGTGCGCGGGTGAGTAAAGCGTGACGTGTTTGATCGGTGGTCCCAGGCAGTCGTCCGGGATGTCGAAATCGACGAGTGTGCGGCGCACGAAGATTCCGGTGGTATGAATTTTCTGGTCGAGAGTGTTTTTGCGATCGACGAGGAGAACGTTGACGCCTTGTCGCGCGAGCAGGCGCGCACATTGAAGGCCGGCGAGTCCCGCACCGATGATAGTCACGTCATAGCTTGTCCTCATGAACGTTACGCCAATTCGTTCAGGGATCTTACGCCCCGCTGAGACTAGCGTCAAGTACTTTGTGGAGTAAAGAGGGAGCATTCTCCTATAATGCTTGGGGGCCGGGAGAGCCTTGCGGCTTTGCCTGAAGGTCCGAATTTAGTGCATGTCGCCGAAGGCGCGAAAGATGGTAGCCAGGCCAAGCACTGAGCAGAGCGGAGCGTCGCCCCTGGTTAGCCGGAAAAATATGAATACAGCAGTGAAAGTGCGAAAGATAACTCCTTTTCTTCCGCTCTTTCAGAGCTGCGGGGTCATTATCTATTGATCCAGGGGCGACGCGCTTCGCTCTGCTCAGCGCCTGCCCCTGCCTAGCCTATTTCGCGCCTTCGGCGCTGCGTACACTGAATTCCGACTTTTGAGGCAAGCCCGTCTTGCGCCAATGAAGACGATGATGGAGAGAAAAAATATTGGATCGGTTGACGAGCGCCTGGTAAACATCACCCGGTTTATCCTCGCGCTATCGGCTCTGGTCATCATTTACGTTGATCCATCAGAACCTGATCGGCTGGTCAATCTTACTTATGCGACTCTGGCCCTGTACGCGGTCTACAGCGCACTCGTCTACTTTCTTTCGCCTCGATACCAATCCGGTATTCCTCTTTACTGGCTCGACGTGGCCTGGTACGCGGTCCTCATTTCGTTAAGCAGCGGAACAAATAGACTATTTTTCTTTTTCTTCTTCTTCGTGATTCTGGTGGCCGCGTTTCAGTCGGGTTATAAGGCTGGTGTGAAGGTCACCACTGTGTCTGCCATTCTCTTCGTCGCGGTCGGATATTTGACAACTGAACCGAACCGGTTTCTCTTGAGAGCTGTCTACCTCGCAAGCATCGGTTACCTGCTGGCTTACTGGGGTGGTTCTGAAACGATGCACAAACGCCGGTTAGCGCTGCTGAAGGATGTAAGCAGGTTATCAAACCCGCGCTTTGGAGTTGACCAGACCATCGACTCAATCATGAGAAAGCTTCGTGAGTTTTACGACGCCGACACATGCCTGCTCATCAATACCGATCCCGTCGCGAACGCACATACGGTCAGGCGAGTTAATCGACGTCATGCTGACGCGGCTGAGAGCGTTGAATTCGTTGGCGATGAGGCGTCACAACTATTAGCCTTACAAAGCGGATGGGCTGTTACGTGGCACAATAGACCAAGAAGGTTTAGCAAAACGTCTTGCTCAATTTATGATTTCTCATCTGGAGAACGTGTGAAGGACGTCGATGAAACCTACAGATGCATCGCGGATTTGCTCGACACCAATTCTTTTATCACTATCCCAGTCCAGCAACGCCATACATTCACCGGTCGACTTTACCTCACATCAAAACGCAGAGACTTCAACTATTCAGACGTAGATTTTCTGCGACAGGTGATGGACCATGTCATGCCCACGATCGATAACATACAGCTTGTCGATCGGCTTGCTTCACAGGCGTCCGAGTATGAACGTCAACGAATTTCTCGCGATATACACGACAGCGCGATTCAACCGTACATCGGTCTAAGGCTTGGCCTCGATGCGTTGCGCAGAAGGGTGTCAGATGATGATCCGATCGCCGGCGGCCTTGCCGAGCTGGCGGAACGGACCGACTCAGTCATAAACGATCTGCGCGCATACGTCGGGGGTCTGCAAGACCATGAGTCGAGTGAGCGGGTAAACGTTCTCACTTCCTCCGTCGAGAGACATGCCAAGCAGTTAGGCGAGTTTTACGGCATCAACGTGGACGTCAAAATCGCCACGGACACTAACATGAACGATCGCTTAGCCGCGGAACTCTTCCAGATCGTGCGCGAAGGACTCAGCAACATCAGGCGGCATACGGCCTCGACCGAGGCGCGAATCAGCATGGCTTCCGTTAACGGCGACATGGTGCTCGATATTGAGAACGACTCTTCGAATTCCGGCCACACCTTTACTCCTCGCTCAATCACAGAGCGCGCAATAGCGTTGGGCGGGCGAGTTTCTGTCAACGTGAACCAAACCGGACGCACGAGTGTTTCTGTCGTCATCCCCATGTAAAGAGAAAGAATGATCGCACCCTCAGAAAATCCGATACGCATTTTGCTCGTCGACGATCACCAGAGCTTTCTATGGGGCATGGCTAAGCTGATCGAAAGTGATGGCCCAGGGATGAAGGTGATTGGGACCGCTGCCGACATGTCTGAAGCACTAACTGTGGCTCAAAGCGAACAGCCTGACATCATTCTTCTCGATATTGATCTGAACGGCGTGAACAGCCTCGACTCTATGTCGCTTTTGCGCAAGGCAACAAGCGCGGTCGTGCTCATCCTGACTGGAGTGAGAGATGCAGAGATCCACGACCGTGCAGTGCTTTCGGGCGCTCGAGGCGTGGTCCAAAAGGAGTCGTCGCCCGAGGTCATACTTAAAGCAATAAAGAAGGTTTACGACGGCGAGATTTGGCTGGATCGAGCGAGCACCGGCAGGCTGTTCACCAAACTGCTGGACCACTCCAACAACGAGGCATCACCGGAAACAACCAACATAGCGACCCTGACTCCTCGCGAACGTGAAATCATCGACGTCATTATCAAACATGGCCGCTCGACAAATAAGCAGATAGCGGGTGATCTGAATATGAGCGAGCACACCCTGCGTAATCACCTCACCTCGATCTACAGCAAGCTCGGAGTCGAAAACCGCCTCGAATTAGTAATGTATGCGGTCAAACACCGCATGAGCGAAGCCACCCCCTGAACTCGCCCCGACTCGTTGAGTAGCCGCTTTGTACTACCCGCTACCCGGAGATTACTACTACGTCAGCCCTCCTTTACGTAGAACAGATCTCCCTCAAAAAAGGGAAACCCTTCTCATGCGCAAGCTGGAAAATCTTGCTAATTTTGCCAATGGGATTCTGCCGTCGTAGTGGTCCTAATCACGCCCTGATCCAACGCTCTCGCGGACGCAAATACACAAGCAACCCCTAAAGCAAAGATGAAACGGCGAATACAACTTACTGGAAATCCTGGCCGCAACGATCACGGTGTCGGCATGATGGAACTTGTGATTGTAATGGCGCTGGTAGGCGTCATTTCAGCTTTCGCGCTGGTCCAGATTCGATCGGCACGCGCTGCCTTGCGCGTCCAGAATTCCGTGCGGCAGCTCGCCTCGTACATGGAGAAAGCACGCGTCGATGCTGTGCGTCGTCATAGTACTTCTATTGTGAGCTTTACGGATCTGAGAACCTATTCAGTAACTATGGACTTCGACAGTAGTGGAAGCGCTACTACTCGAACATTCAAGTTTCAAGATGGTGTTCAGTTAGCAAGCTCTGAACTTCCGAATGTGAGATTCAACTGGCGTGGTCGGACGTTGAACGCCGGATCTTCCTGTGTGACGACGTTCGCGGTGAGCGACCCGAGTGGAAGTGGTTTATCCGTTGACGTATCAGGGTCGGGAGACGTCACGGTCGAAAACCAGCAACCCACTCTGCCGAATGTCACCTACAATAATGGGCTTAACTCTACAGACGGCATTGACAGCCGCGCTGTAATTACAGGAGCGGAAACAACGGAGAACACTCCGTGTATGGATCTGTCTGGCGGCGGCACCCCTGCTAGCGCTGGGCCACCCTCCTGCAACATTGCGGTCAGCTCGGCTAGTATATCCATCAAAAAAAATGGCGGCGCCACGGGCAGCGTGATCGTCACCATGAGCAACCCCAGTCTCGTAGTCGCGACATTCCCCTCTAACCTCACAGTTTCTCCAGCTTCGCAAACCGTCTCAAACGGTCAAAGCTTTTCAATCGTGTCAAAGAATACACTCCGTGGTCCATACAACGTCACATTCACTTCGCAGTGCGGCTCCTCGATCATCGTTAAAGTAAACGTGACGAACTGATTCGCATAGAGAAGGCACTCGATGGAAATACGTAATCACAAAAACGAGGGCGGTTTTACTTTAATCGAAACCTGCGTCGCAATGGTGTTGCTAACGATCATCGTTTGCGGTGTGCTTCCGTTAGGTGTGTACGCTCTCAAGTACAATTCCGCCGCCGCAATTCGCGCGGGCGCTGTCGCAGCCGCACAGCGTAAGCTCGAGCAACTGCGCGGTAGTTCTTTCAACTCCTGCGTTTCGTCGTCGGAAGTCGTCTCAGTGGGCTCGCCAGACTCACAAACCTACACGGTTGATGTGACCGTTACTGACGTCACATCCACCCTGAAGAGCATCAAGATCGTAGTCACGCCGCAAGGCAGGAGCACCAGTGGCGGCATCTACTCGGGTTACCAGGGTTGGATGCGCGGTCAGGTCGTCGTCTACTCGAAGCGCACAACTTCGACCACCGGAACAAATCTCGGGTGAACAGTTGAAGACACTTATGGCAGAAGCGAATGCGCCAAATCCGGAAGCCGGTTTTTCCCTGCTTGAATTGCTGATCGCGATGACGATCACCCTCACGATTTTGGGACTGACCAGCGGTTTCCTTGCCAGCTCTTTCAACGTGCGTGCCCGTGAGAACCAGAAGACAGACGCATTGGCTGACGCACAACGCGCAATGAACATCATGTCGCGCGAGATTGCCAATGCCGGTTTCGGTTTGTCGAACAACGGCATCGTTGCCGCTGACTCTACTCAAACTGCCATTCGCGTTCGGGCTAATCTAAATGCTTTTGAAAGCCAAACCACCAGCAACAGCATCAGCGACCGGAACGAAGACGTGAAGTATTCTCTTTACACGGCAGGAACCGATAGCTACATCGTGCGTCTCGATATCGGCACTCAGAATCAAACTACGGTGCTTGCCAACCGCGTAGACGCGCTGAACATTCGTTACTTTCCAGCAAAAGTCAATTACACCCTTACCAGCGACTGTGACATTACAAGCGCTACATCTGAAGTAACACAAAAGAGCGATACGAAGTACATAGTCATTAGCGTTTGCGTCCAGCTGACAGCTCGGGGCACAGCGGGGTCGCCCGGTTTTCAACCAGCCTCACGTGTCCAACTCGTATCAGATGTTTATTTGCGGAATGCCGATATCGTTAATTACTGATCAGCATTGGAGATTAGAAGACTTCATGCGTTCGAAAGCGACAGTGCGAACTTGCAATAAAGCCGAGCGGAAGAGGGAACGCGGTGCGGCGCTAGTCATGGTCCTGTTTGCTTCTCTCATCATCCTCGCAGGGGCGCTTATGTTGATGCTGACCACCACGATCTCTGCGACGAACGCGATTAGTTCAACTGACGAGATGCAAGCCTATTATGCCGCTGAAGCGGGTCTTCAGGACGCGCTCAATGTTTTGCGAGGTAACGTCGCGCCCAATCCCAACGACGGCACGAAGATGAATTTTAAGAATGCTATCAATAGTGCCACGTCAAACAATCCTACTTCCGACACTGTGGCAAAACTTTCCCGGTGGCTCGTCTACGAATATCCGACCAACGATCCAAGGCGCGTAATCCTAAGTCCAAAACCTTACTCCGAGACTGACGGCATCGCTTATGGGATCACGGGCATTGTCGATCCGGACAATTCGAGGGAAGTCGTTTACACGACCGGCGGAGCTTTCAACGGCAACTCCATAAGTACATCGGCATCGTCGTTGAGTTTGGGTGGTGGCGTCTCCCTTAACTACACCCCACAAGCCTCCACCAACATCACCACGAACTTCAATCCAGCTCTAGGCACTATTGCCATATCAGGAGTAAAACCCAGTACGAATTTCACGTTCTCGACACAAACCTTTACGTTACAGATTACTGAAGCTGGACCATTGCCGGTTGGAAGCACTGTGCCTGTTTCCGCTTCTATCAAAGGCACGTTCGCAGGAACTATCAATGCGACCACCAGTGTTGTGTCGCTTACTTTCCCAAATCAAACGATTGAAATCCCCGGGGTCGGCACCTTATTCACGATGCCCAGCCAAACTATTCAGATTCCGGCAAATGGTACGGTTACTACGCTGCAAACGACGGTTAACGCCCCCGAGCCGGCACGTTTGGTCGTTAAAGTTACTGGCTATGGTCCACACGGCGCTACCAAGAACCTGCAAATGATGGTCACGCGGTTCGGCCTCGACTACGATCCGCCCGCAACTTTTGTAGTTCGCGGAGCCGGCAATGATTCGACAACCGCATCGACCATCGCGATCGGCAGCAGCGCAAACTATGTGTACTCCGGTATCGATAACGCAGGTGGACAGCCGCTGCCCGCCTTCATGGTTACGACCACGCCCGATTACACAAATTTATCCACTTTGAAGAGTAATAATCCGAACGCGTTGGAGGGTGATCCGACTGGTTTCATCCCGAATCTGCAGCAGGTCACGATGCCGAGCGGTGTAGCGGCGCTCCCGAAGTGGCTCCAAACGACGTCAGATCCAGTTTTTGGCGCCCGGGCCTTCGTTAATAAACTTAGAACCGCCTCGCAGCAACAGTTTTATGGGTGCAGCAGCGGGACCGCAGCAAGCTGCGATCGCTACTTCAATACCGCGGCTGGCGACGCTGCTCCGACGGATTTCGGAGCCGGCACTACTGACGGACTCTTTACGTTTGTAGACGGAGACGTTTCTCTTCCGAGTGCCGGAGGCAAAGGTCTGCTGGTTGTTACCGGGACTCTCTCGATGAATGGGAGTCAGACGTTCGATGGGTTGGTACTCGTGCTTGGTGGTGGCGTTCTTGACCGCAGCGGTGGTGGTAACGGCACGTCGCTCGGTGCGTTCGTAGTAGCCAAGTTCAATGGCACCGGAGATTTTTTAGCTCCAACTTTCACCTCCTCCGGCAGCGGTACCTCGTGGCTCAAGTTGGATCGGAATAAAGTCAAGACGGCTTTACGACTCGGCGGAGTACCCGTGGTTTCCGTAAGTGAGTTCTGAACGTCAAGAATAATTCAGAGGATACGATGCTGGGAAACTTTATCGCTACCAGGCTGAAACGACGAGGGCCACAGTCACTACTCGCGGCCCAAACCCATTTCGACTTAGGCGTGCGATTATTAGCTGACGGCTTTTATCCGAAGGCCCTGGTGCAATTGAAACTAGCGACACGCGAAAATCCCGACCACGCTGAGGCGTGGCTGGAGTTAGGCCGTACGTTACAAAAGATGGGCCAACTTGCTAAAGCAATCAAGGCTTATCTTTCCGCGCTCAAAGTGCGTCCAAACTTCGTAACCGCTCAAAAGGATCTCGGGGCGGCATACGACGACCAGGGCGATTTTGTTAAAGCCTTAAAGGTCTACACGAGAGCGATAATTTTGGCGCCGCAGGATCCCGATTTGCGCATTGACCTTGGCCTCGCCTACTTCAACATCGGAAGCTACGCCGAGGCGAAAAAAGCTTTCAGGCAGGCATTGGACCTCGATCCTCAGAACGCCCGTGCACATTATTGTATGGGCCTCGTCTATCTTGATCTCGAGGAGAAAGAGAAGGCCCTGGCCCAACATAGCCAACTGGAAGCTTGGAACGAGAAGCACCTTGCCTTCAAGTTACTGGATAAGATTGAACGTCAAACCCAGCAACCCTCATAAGCCACAGTAATCTGTGGCCCCTTCTTACGGCGTCAATTCCGACGTCAGGACTGCGCCATTAAGACTCGGAAGCACAGCCGAGATTTTCAACACTTTCCGACTGGCCTTATCAATCCAAACAGTCTGCTTGTCTGCGTCGTTGTCGGCGTCGACTATCTCCACCTTGTAGGCGTCAAAAGTCCCTGCCGGAACAGTAACGCTTTCAGATCCGAGCACTTTCAACTGTTTGATCTGGGGCTTCTGTTTTCGCAAGTCGAAATTGCGAAAACTCGAACTGTAACCATCGGCGAGGGGAAGAGAAGCAATCACTTCAAACGTGCCGGCGCCGTCCGCAAACAAAGCGCCACCGGGATCTACGGCAAGCGGTGTGGAGTTCCCGTTCATCGTCGTGGTACCGGTCAACTGGTTTGGCTCAATCTTCATCTCGATCGTCATTGGACCTTGTTTGATGAAACGATGCTTCAACAGCAGGCTCCCTTTCTCGATCGTGCTGACGTCTACGATTTCGCCTTGCGGCGTCTGAGCAGTTTCATTGACGGTCCATGCGCCGTTTTCTTCCTTGATGTCTGTCTTCGTGGTGAGTGGAATTTCCTGTCCCTGGATTGCAATCGACGCCTTGTAATTGAAAGTACCGGGCCGCAAATCGACCGCAGGTTTCGGAACTTCAGATGTGGAACTAGTCATCTTCGGCAACGTCACGGTCTTTACGTCAACGGTGATTTCTTTCAGACGTTGAGCAACTTCAGGCGTCATGCTTTCCTGGTAACGACCGCCGAGATATTTCGCGAGAAACTTTTCCGCGCTCGCAAACATCGCCATGTTGTTGATCGGACGGGCAAAGCCGTGCCCTTCGTCCGGCGCCACCAGATACTCAACTGGAAAACCGCGATCTCGCAGCGCGATTACGATCTGGTCTGACTCGCGTTTGTTAACACGCGGATCGTTAGCTCCCTGGATCACGAGCAGCGGAGTTTTGATTTTTTCAGCCGCAGTCAACGGCGATTGGCGCATCAACTGCGCCTTTCCTTCGGGCGTGTTTGGATCGCCCATGCGTTCGTAGAAAAGTTTTCGAATCTGCTCCCAGTAAGGCGGAATTGACTCGAGCAGCGTCATTAAATTTGATGGTCCAACAATCGAGACGCCGGCCGCGTAAACGTCAGGCGTAAATGCAACTCCCGCGAGCGTCGCGTAACCTCCGTATGAGCCGCCCATGATTCCCACGCGCTTCGGATCGGCGATGCCCTGGGTGATGAGATACTTCGCACCCCAGGTCACGTCATCCTGCATCTTCTCGCCCCACTGCTTGTTTCCCGCGTCAAGAAACTTCTTGCCGTAACCGGTTGAAGCGCGGAAATTGGGCTGCAAGACAGCATAGCCGCGATTGGCGAGAAACTGCGCAAAGGAGTTATAGCCCCAACTGTCGCGGCCCCATGGGCCACCGTGCGGAACGACCAGCGCCGGAAGGTTCTTGGCTTCGACGCCCTTTGGCAACGTTAGATAAGCCGGAACTTCCAAACCGTCAGACGAAGGATATTTGACTGGCTTCATCGGAGCGAGATACGAGCGGTTCAACTTCTCGCGTATCTGATATTGAAGCGTCAATTTTTTGGTCGCGCGATCATACAGATACGTGGCCCCGGGATCCGTATCGGCGTTCGCCGAGATGAGGAACAGCTTTTCGTCCCTGGTTGAAGACCCGAAATTGATTTCCTTGCCGGGGAGTTGTTTCTGCAAGTTCTTGTAATCAGCTTCGAACGCTTTGTCTTTCCAGTAGATTCGTTCGCGTTCATCTTCGTAGGAAGTGGCAATCAGTTCATCGGAAACTTCCGAGAACACTGCGTTGCCGAAGTCAACGCGTTTCATCGGATCCGATTCAACCAACTCTTCTTTACCGGTGGTGGGGTTGAATAGTTCAAGACGCACCAGGTCGACATCGTTGCCCTTGTTTGTTTGGAAGTACACGCGTTCGCCGTCTTTGTGATAGCGAATCGGCCCACACATCTCAAACACAGTACAACTGTAGACCTTCGTAAACTTGTCTGCGTCAACGCGCAGGACTTCGGTGTCGCCGTTCTCTGCCGATCTGCTTGCGAGCCGCAACTGGCCCTTGAGATCGAAGACGAAGGCCGTAATGCGTTCCGTGTTCTTGCGGATCAATGTGCGCTCGCCCGTGGAGATTTTTACTTTGTAGAGATCGTGCCAGGCTGGGTCGCGATCGTTGATGCCGACGTACATCGCATCGGGTTCATTACGCGGCACGGAGTAGATAAACGCGCGGACGCCTTTTGCGTCCGTGAGATTTCGAGCTGCCGGCACGTCTTGTCCGGAAGCGGGCGCATCCGCTGGGTTGACGGCGTAGACGTTGTAATTCTCGTCGCCGGCTTTGTCCTGTACGAAGAGGATGTACTTGCCGTCGCGAGACCAGAAGTAACCAGGGATTGGCCGCTTCGTATCGGCCGTAACGGGTTTCGCGTTGGTAAACGGATCGGCAGTCTTTTTCACCCAGACGTTGCGCGTGCCTTTGAACGGTTTGATGAACGCGATAAAGGCCCCGTCTGGAGAAATCTGAGCGCCCGAGATTTCGGGGTCGCCGAAGAAGAGCTCGCGGTCAATCAGCGGCGGACTCTGCGCCCAAACGGGCGCCACGAGGGCAACAAGCAATAGAGCGGAAAGTAAGAACAAGCCAATAATTGGGCGGCGAGATTGGCCGACTGAACGCATAGACACCTCTTTCGTTGATGAGTTTGGAATGGGTTTCACCGGACTGAACCGTTCTCTACGCAGTACGGGCCGATAGGGTTTCAATAAAGAGAGGCTTTGCCTCGACAGATCCGACTGCAATCTGTGTAATCGGCGGCCAAGAGTGATAAATCGATGAACTGACGCCAGAATATGCTCGAGCGGCTTCGCCGGGATGCACAGATGCCTCAAAAGTCAGACGTCGAGCTTGCACACAGTCAGTACAGGAAGCGGTAGCGACCTGGTCAGTGATTAACCCTAATGATCCTTGCCCCCCCATCGTTCATCAGTCGCTACCGCTCCCTGTACTGACTGTCTCCAAGAACGATTTTCGAGTTTCGAGCGCAAGCCGATCGCACATGAAACCGGACACGGATTTACGCTATGCTGCTGGGCTCTTTAATTCACGGTGCAGCTCTCTTCGATGCGACCTTCTGGCAAACGAGTCGACAATTCTTCAACGTCACTCTGGGACCTGGCGCGACTGTTTCTGAAGTTAGGTACGATTGCCTTCGGTGGACCAGCGGCGCACATCGCGATGATGGAAAACGAGATTGTGCGTCGCCGCAATTGGATGACGCGTGACGAGTTTCTCGACCTGCTTGGCGCAACCAATCTTATTCCTGGACCAAACTCGACAGAGATGGCGATCCACATCGGCCATCGACAAAGAGGCTGGCCCGGACTACTCGTAGCCGGGACCTGTTTCATCCTGCCGGCGGCACTGATCGTTACAGCGTTTGCATGGGCCTACGTGACGTACGGCTCGCTGCCTCAAGTTGCTGGTGTGCTCTATGGTGTCAAGCCGGTAATCATCGCCGTCGTGCTCGACGCACTGTGGTCACTCGGACGCGCAGCAATCAAGACCGTGTTCTTAGGCGCCATCGTCGTAGCGGGAGTGATACTCACCTTCCTTGGAATCCATGAGCTTCTCGTGCTTTTGGGCGCGGGCGTCATAACCGGTTTCGGACGACTGATCTTGCGGCAGATCCGGAGCGGTCGAAACGCTTTTGTCCTGAAATCACCTATCGCCCTGCTGTTACAGGTGAGCGGCGCGGCCACAACTCAATTTGGACTCTGGCCGTTGTTTCTGTTCTTCCTCAAAGTCGGCGCAGTGCTTTACGGCAGTGGTTACGTGTTGCTGGCATTTATTCGCGCCGATCTTGTCGAACGCTGGCACTGGCTCACTGAAACACAACTGCTGGATGCAATCGCAGTGGGCCAGGTTACGCCTGGACCAGTCTTCACCACTGCTACTTTCATCGGTTACGTTCTGGCTGGAACCAAGGGAGCGATCGTGTCCACGGTCGGCATATTTTTACCGGCATTCGTTTTTGTGGCTCTCAGCGGTCCGCTCGTTCCGCGCATAAGGAAGTCGGCTACGGCCGGGGCTTTTCTCGATGGAGTGAATGCTGCGGCGTTGGCGCTGATGTTGGTGGTGACTTATCAACTTGCACGCGCCGCAGTGGTCGACCTACCGACGATCGGCCTCGCTTTAGTGAGCGCAATCTTGCTTCTGGTGTTTCGCGTTAATTCCGCATGGCTGATCTTAGGCGGCGCGATTGTCGGCTGGTTTTTGTCTTGAGTGCTAACGGCAGAGCACGCGAGATTGTAGAGCGAAAACAAAACCCGATGCTCAACGAGTTGCTCAGCGGCGAGTCTGCTGCGAGGGCTTGGTTGGACTGTCACTCGGTAACGCATAGGTGACCTTTGCTCCAGCAACTTCTAGATAGCCTTGGTTCGCAAGGGTCTGAACAAGCAACGCGACCTCGTCCTCGGAAAGATCGTTCTGAAACAACGAAGCGATCGTGCTGCTGAGTGTCTTAACCGTCCTTGGCTTCGCAGCCTTGAGTTGTTGCAACCGGTCGACGACCAGGGCGACGCGTTGTTCTGGTGATTTACAGTTTGAAGCTTTCAGAGCAGGAATGTCCGCGATGGTCGCGAGTCGACGAGCAAATATCTTGGTCGACCTC
>DASSEB010000234.1:0-3789 GCA_035696765.1 Pyrinomonadaceae bacterium
CTGTTCATCGATCCGGATCCGGCCCAGATTGAAGTGGCGCAACGGATTGGCGCGCAACAAGTCGAGTTATGCACTGCGGCTTTCTGTGAAGCGACACTCGGCGCGCGCGGCATTCATGGCGAAGGCGCGGAGCACGCGTCGGACGAGTTGCGCAGGTTAAAAGAGGGCGCCGAATTGGCGATGAAGTACGGGTTGAATATCGCCGCCGGACACGGACTGACTTATCGCAACGTCGGCGCTGTGGCTCGAATCCCGGAGATCACCGAATTCAACATCGGCCACAACATCGTCGCACGCGCGATCTTCGTGGGATTGGAAAACGCTGTGCGCGAAATGCGGGCAGCAATAAACCACAGATAACACGGATTAATTACGGATTAGATCCGTAAACATCCGTGTAATCTGTGGTTTATTTTCCTGCGAGTTGAAGGCGTACGTTCGAGCGATCTAACTCGGTTTTGGCGAGTTCGAACTCCTCTTCGCTGCCGCTCCACGCGTTCAATTGTTTCTCGACTCGTTCGCGCGAAAGCTTCGCGCGCGCGGCGTCGATCTCGTCCGGTCGCTCGGCGACCTCAGCCAGCACCGAGACGTGATCGTCTCGCACTTCGACGAACCCACCCGAAACATGCAGCGGAAAATTCTTGCCTTCCTGTGCGTACGTCAGCACTCCCGTTTGCAGTTGCGAGATCAAAGGCGTGTGGCCGGGCAATATTCCCAACTCGCCGCCCAGCCCCGGCACAGTGACCATATCAACCGGCTCCGCGAGCACGCGTCGCTCAGGTGTGACTACTTCGAGTTGAATTTTGTCCGCCATAGTCGTTACTGAGCAATCGTCTTCGCTTTTTCGATCGCTTCTTCAATCGTGCCGACCATGTAGAACGCCTGCTCCGGCAGATCGTCGTGCTTGCCGTCGACCAGCTCGCGGAAACCGCGGACGGTGTCTTCGAGTTTGACGTACTTGCCTTCGAGTCCGGTGAACTGCGCGGCGACGAAGAACGGTTGCGAGAAGAACTTCTGAATCTTGCGCGCTCGCGAAACGATGAGCTTGTCTTCGTCAGACAGTTCGTCGAGACCCAGGATCGCGATGATGTCCTGAAGATCTTTGTAACGCTGCAAGACGCGCTTGACGTCCTGGGCGGTGTCGTAGTGCTCCTGTCCGATGACGCGCGGATCCAGAATGCGCGACGATGACGTGAGCGGATCGACTGCAGGATAAATACCGAGCTCGACGATCTGTCGTGAGAGCGCTGTGACCGCGTCGAGGTGCGCAAAGGTCGTCGCCGGCGCCGGATCGGTGTAGTCGTCCGCAGGCACGTAAACCGCCTGGATCGAAGTGACTGAACCGGTCTTGGTTGAAGTGATGCGCTCCTGCATCTCGCCCATCTCCGTCGCGAGGTTTGGTTGGTAACCCACCGCGGAAGGCATGCGGCCGAGCAGCGCCGACACTTCAGAACCTGCCTGGGTGAAGCGGAAGATGTTGTCGATGAAGAGCAGCACGTCCAGACCTTGATCGCGGAAGTACTCGGCGACGGTCAGTCCTGAAAGCGCCACGCGCAGACGCGCGCCGGGAGGTTCGGTCATCTGACCGTAGATGAGTGCCACTTTCGACTGTCCGATCGTGTTCATGTCAACCTTGGTAAGATCGAACATGCCCGTGTCGTGGAAATTCTTATTGAACTGCTCGCCAAACTGAATAACCTGCGACTCGACCATCTCGCGCAGCAGATCGTTTCCTTCGCGCGTGCGCTCGCCGACACCGGCGAACACCGAGAAGCCGGAACGCGCCTTCGCGATGTTGTTGATCAACTCCATCACGATAACTGTCTTGCCGACGCCGGCGCCGCCGAACAAACCGATCTTACCGCCGCGCAGAAACGGTTGAATCAGATCGATGACCTTGATTCCCGTTTCGAACATCTGCAACTCGGTTGACTGTTCCTCGAAGGTTGGAGCGTGGCGATGGATCGGATAGCGCTTGTCGTGCTTCACGGGTCCGAGTGTGTCGACGGGCTCGCCGATAACGTTGAGCACGCGGCCGAGTGTTCCCTCGCCGACGGGCATCGTGATCGGGCCGCCGGTATCGATGGCTTTCATGCCGCGCACCATGCCGTCCGTCGGCGTCATCGAAACCGTTCGCACACGGCCTTCGCCGAGGTGTTGCTGCACTTCTGCGATCACGTCAATCGGAGTTGGCACGTCGAATCCTTCAGAGACGACTCGCAGCGCCTGGTAAATCGGAGGGAGGTAGCCTCCATGAAACTCCACGTCGAGAACCGGGCCGATGATCTGCACGACTTTGCCGACGTGCTGACCATCGGCGCTCATGTTTCCGTTAGGCGTAGCCATACTGTCTTTGAACTCCTCGTTCGACCTATAAGGGCGACTCAAACTGGCAGGATTAAAAGCCAGACAAGATACCACACGAATTAATTGCAGTAAATCAGCCACAGATCTGCGCAGATCCGCGTTCGTTTTTTCTGAAACCTGACTTGTACTAGTATCGTAGTACAACTTCGAATGAGCCAGATTTTCACAGTCAGCCCGACGCACCCAATGCCGCTCTACGCGCAGTTGACGCGAGCAATCCGGTTCGCGATCGCGACCGGGCGGCTGCGGGTCGGGGAGCAACTGCCAACCGTCCGGCAATTGGCGGTGGAATTACGTGTGAATGCCAACACCGTCGCCAAGGTTTACGCCGAGTTGGAACGCTCAGGAATTCTCGAGACGAGAAGAGGAGTTGGAACGTTTGTCAGCGCCCGCCAGTTCGCCATCACTCATCGCGAAGAGCATGAAAAGCATTTGCGGGAATTAGTCGACCGGTTCGCCGAAGAAGCCGGCGCGCTGGGCTTTTCGCTCGACGACTTGGTTGACGAACTTCAGAGCCGGCGCAAAAAGGAGCCTAAGCATGTCTAGTCCTACAAGTCTGATGCAAACAAGGAGTAACTTGCCTTCAGTTGATACGCCGCGAATCAACGTCGTGGCTGCGGTGAGTTTTCTCGCGCCTATTCTTCTCGGCGGTCTGATTACCTGGTTACTGCTGAACCCCGCCGGAATTATCATCGGATTGTTCCTGGGACTTCTGTTGGCCCAGGCGCCGAAGATCGCGCGACAATGGGAGCGAGCCGTGGTGTTGAGACTGGGAAGATACGTTGGTTTGCGTGGTCCAGGACTGTTCTGGATCATTCCGTTTGTCGATACTGTCTCTGCGTGGGTGGACCAGCGAGTAATCACGACGAGTTTCGCTGCTGAAGAGACGCTGACGTCCGATACGGTGCCGGTAAACGTCGATGCCGTGCTCTTCTGGATGGTCTACGATCCTGAGAAGGCCGCGCTGGAAGTGCAGAACTATCCGCAAGCGGTGAGTTGGGCGGCGCAAACGGCGCTGCGCGACATCATCGGCCGCACTTCGTTGACTGATCTGTTACGAGGCCGTGAACGGATCGAGGAAGAGTTACAGCAACTGATTGACGAGCGTTCGAATCCGTGGGGCGTGACGGTGCAATCAGTCGAGATGCGCGACGTGATCATTCCTGCGGCGCTCCAGGACGCGATGTCGCGCGAGGCGCAGGCGGCGAGAGAGAAACAAGCGCGAATCATCCTGGGCCAGGCTGAGGTTGAGATTGCGCACTCGTTCGAGAAAGCGGCTCAATCCTATCGCGACAATCCGACCGCGCTGCACCTGCGCGCAATGAACATGTTGTACGAGGGTTTGAAGGAAAAGGGCGCGTTGATGCTGGTACCGAGCAGCGCAGTTGAATCGATGGGAATGGGTGGTTTGCTTGGCGCGGC
>DASSEB010000235.1:0-13740 GCA_035696765.1 Pyrinomonadaceae bacterium
TTTCTTGACAAAGAATATACCGTGATCTAGGTTGCTCGCCTCACTGGGAACAAATACCTCGCATTTCCGCATTGTGAGTGACGACAGTTTGTAAGGAGGGTGAGATGCGAACAAATCTGGTGCGTTGCACATTGTTGCTGGGACTCGCCTCTCTGTTCATGTTCGGAGCACGGCCGATCTATTCACAGCAAAACGATCCCATCGAAAATGGTGTGCCGGTTAACATCTTTCGGCAACCGAAACCGACGCGTCGTTCATCCCCAAAAGCCAGGCCGGTCGACAAAGCACCGCTACTCAAGCTCGAGTGGCGTCTCTACAAAGTGTTAGCTGATGGTTCGGACCAGGAAGCGGGGCAGGACACTTTTGAACGTGGCGATCGACTCCGTCTCTTGGTGCGTACCAATCAAGCGGGCTATCTGTACGTCGTATATCAAAAATCGCCCGGTTCGCCCGGCGAGGTAATCTTTCCCGACTTCAAACTCAATTACGGAAGCAGTTCGGTTTACAGGGGCGCGGAGTTTGTCCTGCCTTCAAACTGTCCCGTAAAAACTTCGCGCCGCGACTGCGCGATATTCCTGACATCCTCAGCGGAGCCGGAAATTTTTCACCTGTTATTCAGTCGCGATCCCTTCACTGACTTGCCCAATTCAGCTTCGGATGCAAATCAAACTATCTCACCCGAGACCTTGGAAAAGCTGATGAACGACTCCGGACAAACTCTCAAGCCCCAGCGAGGCAGCACGCCCTTCTCACAAATCCTGGTCAACATCAACACCAGCGACAACGAAGACATCATCGCAAAAATCGTGGTCGACAAGAGACCCTAGTCCGCAAAGAGGCACAAACAGCCCAAAAGTTCGGTGTCCTGTATGACTGTTCTGGCTTTTGAACGTCAGGGCGTGGGCGGGATCACGCCGTGGCGGACTTTACCCGGGAGTTTTTTGGGCAGGTCGAGATTGTCGTTGAGGAGATCTTCGACGTGGACGCCCGCGAGATCCGCGTATGCGAGGAGAAGCATCGGGGGCGGGACGCGCTTGCCGGTTTCGTATTCGGAGATGCGGCCGGGGTGGATATGACCAAAGCCGAGCCGCGTCCGTATCAGATCCTGCGACAACTCGAAGGCCAAACGGATCTCTCGCAGCTTGTCACCTAAACGCTCCGGCCGGGGCCGCTTGTGTCCCATCAGGAGTTACCTCCCGATGTGCCCCACATTGCCCTAACTCTCGCTGTACTCCCAGTTGCGTGAAGATTTAGCTTGCCAGCACTCGCAGATGAGAGTAGACTGCTGTCGCTTACGATTGGCGCCGCGAGTCCTAACCCATCAAACTCGCCGGCGACGCTCATCACTCGTCCGTGTGGGAGATTGAGCCGCGCATTGGCCGTCTCTTAATTCAAAGACGGGTGCATCGTAGTGTGCTCAGACTGTTTCGTAAATAGAAAAATCACGGTTGCGGTGCCTGGTGGGGGGCCAGGATGAGTCCGCAGAAGCGAGCAGCGCGTGAGGCGCTTCTGCGGACTCAGGTTTTATCGTAATGAAGCTCGAAGATGTGATTGAACGCGACTCGAAAAAGACGGAGACCGGTGCAGTCTTTGTCGGAACGTCAGTTCCCGTAAAGTTGCTCTTCGAATTCTTGGAAGACGATCAGACGATGGACACGTTCCTCGATCAATTTCCCACCGTCAGTCGTGACCAAGCTCGGGCCGTGCTCGGTGCCTCGCGAGATATGTTGCTGAGTGCGGCCGGATCTGAGACTTGAGATCCCGGTGATCTCGAGTTTCGGACAGTGGCCTTGGTGAGGGGGCCACACAGAGTCCGCGGAGGTAGTCGCCCAGAATGCTTCCGTGGACTCGCTTTGATCTCAGTTGAAGTTTGCGCACGGATTAGGCAGATTACACGGATTATGGAACTTCCCGTGAATCCGCCGATCCTGCCGATGCTCGCCAAGCGCGTCGATCAATTGCCGCCCGCCGGCGATTGGATCTTCGAACCGAAGTGGGATGGGTTTCGTGCGTTGATCTTTCGCGACGGCAAAGAAGTGATGATTCAGAGTCGCGACGAGAAACCGCTCAATCGTTATTTTCCGGAACTGATCGATCCGCTGCTGAAGCAACTTCCGAACAAGTGTGTGCTTGACGGCGAAATCGTGATTGCACAAGAAGGCGCGCTGGATTTCGATTCGCTCCAACTGCGTCTTCATCCCGCCGCCTCGCGAGTCAAAATGCTTTCCGAACAGATTCCAGCGTCAATCGTGTTCTTCGATCTACTGGCGGAAGGGAAGCGAGATCTGCGCAACACACCCTTTGCGCAGCGTCGCAGCAAACTGGAGTCCGTGCTGTCGTCGGTTAAGCCTCCACTGCACTTGACGCCCGCGACGAGTGATTTCGCCACCGCGTCGGACTGGTTTCGTCGTTTCGAAGGCGCGGGGCTCGACGGCGTCGTTGCTAAACCGACGCAGGGAACTTACGAGTCGAACAAACGCGTCATGCTGAAGGTGAAGCACGAGCGCGAATGTGATTGTGTCGTAGCCGGGTTTCGTTGGCACAAGAAAGGTGAGAGCACAGGGATAGGATCGTTGTTGCTCGGACTCTACGACGGGGCCACGCTTCAACACGTTGGCGTGTGCGCGAGTTTTACTAACGAGAAGCGTCTCGAGCTGGTGGAGTTTCTGAAACCGTATCGCAAGAACGCGCTCGCCTCGCACCCGTGGAAAGAGTGGGCGGGTGCTGATCTGGCGTCACGCATGCCTGGCGCGCAGAGCCGTTGGAGCCACGGCAAGGATCTTTCCTGGGAGCCACTGCGACCCGAGTTGGTTGTGGAGGTTGCGTACGACCACATGCAAGGCGATCGTTTTCGCCACACGGCGCAATTCCGGAGATGGCGTAAAGACAAGAAGCCTACCGACTGCACGTTTGAGCAACTGGAAGTCGTGCCGCCGCACGAGCTCGAATCTATCTTCCGCAAATGAGCCACAAAAGGCACAAAAGTCACAAAAAGGAGATCCGTGTTTTTAATCCGCGTCGATCCGTGTACCCTTTTTGCTGCGCCACTCGCGCGTTGGGTCATCATCCGGATCGGGTGTCTCTTGCGGCGGACGGATTTTCTCGGGAACGTTGCGCAGGTTTACGCGAATGCGCGTCCAGGTTGAAGAACGGCCGCGCATCGAGTCGACGAGCACGTCGTCAACGGCCACCAGCTTCGCGACTTTCGGATACTTCTCCTTCCAGCGCTCGAGTCCTTCGAGCGCGGCTTTCTTGTCCGGAGAATTAGCAACAACGAGTAGCGGCATGCGAACCCGTTTCTTTTTCGCGGCGGCCGGCTTCTTCGAAGCTGACTTCGTCGATCGCGCACGCGACGGCGCGACGCGTGTTCCTTCGCCGGCCATTTTTTGGAAGTGCGGCGGCCACGGCGCATCACCTAACCCCGCCGCTTCATCATGATCCGCGAGTTCAAGCAATCGCTCGAGCGATCCGGCGGCGGCGTCCATCTCAGCGTGTGGATCGCCAATCTCCGCAAATCGTTTCGGCACTGTGAAGACATTAAACTCAGCCGGATCACATTCCGGAACTTCATCCCAATGCAGCGGCGTCGACACGCGCGCATCGGGTAACGGGCGAACGGAATACGCGGAACACGTCGTCCGATCCTTCGCGTTCTGGTTGTAATCGAGAAACACTCCGTGACGTTCCTCTTTCCACCACTTCGAGCTCGCCAGCTTCGGCACCCGCCGCTCAACTTCACGCGACAACGCAACCGCAGCGCGCCGCACTTCGCTAAAGGTCCAACGCGGGTGAATCCTGACGTTGACGTGCATGCCACGCGAGCCACTCGTCTTGGGCCAGCCACGCAGCCCCATCTCTTCGAGCAGCGCTTTCACTTCCAGCGCCACCACACGGACGTCCTCCCAACTCACACCCGGACCAGGATCGAGATCCACACGCAACTCATCCGGATGATCGAGATCGCCCGAACGCACCGGATGCGGATGCAGTTCAATACAGCCCAGGTTGACGATCCACGCGAGTCCGGCTGCATCGTCGACTACGATTTCATCTGCGATGCGTCCGGAAGGAAACGACAACGTCGTAGTTCGCAGCCAGTCCGGATGATTAGTGGGCGCGCGTTTTTGATAAAAGGCCTGACCTTCCGCTCCATCGACAAATCGCTTCAGCACGATCGGTCGATCTCGGATCCCCGCGAGGGCGCCGGGCGCGATCGACAGGTAGTAACGGACGAGCTCGAGTTTCGAGAGTTTTGTTTCTAACGAGAAGTACGGCTTGTCAGGGTTAGTGATGCTAACCTCGCGTCCGTCGATCGATAACACTTCAGCTTTTTGCTTTGATGAAGCCACGGGTTTAGAGCGCCTTTGACATGTTGATGAAGTGACACGGTATCTTCGTTACGATGTCTTCCGGGAACGGAGTCGTGCCACTCTCGACATACCCGCGCCGTCGATAGAACGGCGGCAACTCTTCCCGCAGATTGACGATGTAGATGTCCATGAAGCGAGAGCCGTGGTCGCGGCAGTAGTTCTCCGCAGCACTCATCAAGAACGATCCGAGTCCACTCTGCTGTAACACCGGATCGACCGATAACAGCCCGAGGTAAGATCGCTCACCACGAAGTTCGACGTAGACGCATCCACTGAGCCTCTCGCCGGCTTCGACGACTAGAAATGAGCCTTTCGCGAGATGTTGTTCGACCTCTGCCTGGGAAATCCGCGGTCCATCGACAAAAAATCCCTCGGCCTTGCGAAAGGCGGCGTTGATAACCGCTGTTATCCTCGGCGCGTCAGCAGCCGTTGCGATCCGGATCGGAACTGTCGTGTTCATCAGATAAAACAATAATAGGGGTTCAAAGCAAACCACAAGTGCATTAAGCTCTGCGCGCAAACGATGACGACCACGACAACAGAGTCACCGGAAGCCCGTTCCGGACTCGATCCCTGGCGAATCGGAGAACTGCCGGTCGCGCCGCGGCCGCACGGTCTCGGCTGGTTCAGCGCGATTGGACCAGGGGTGATCGTGCTTGGCGCCTCGATCGGTAGTGGAGAATTCCTGCTTGGACCAGCGGCATTTGTGAAATATGGTCTCTCGCTGCTCTGGATCGTCGGCGTTGCATCGCTGCTCCAGACGCTGCTCAACGTCGAGTTAATGCGCTACACGCTCGCCACTGGAGAACCAGTGTTAACTGGATTCATGCGCACGCGCCCTCACTCCACCTTTTGGGCCTGGTTTTATGTTGTTCTTTACTTTCTCCAGATGGGATGGCCCGGATGGGCAGGGGCGGCAGCGGGTGCAGTCTTCTTTCTCTTTGCGAAACGCTTGCCGGTTGCCAATGAGGTAGGAACGGTTTACGCGATCGGCGTAAGCCTCTTTCTGCTGTGCGGGCTCGTGTTGTTGGTAGGACGGCGAATCGAGCGCACCCTCGAGTATCTTAACTGGATCATGATCGCGGCCATCATAGGCGGACTGGGAGTGCTCGCGATTCTTTTCGTTCCATTATCGACCTGGGGAGCTGCAGTTGCGGGGTTTTTCGCGTTCGATGTCAGGACTGGTTCTTTCCAGTTGGTTCCCGCGGGTGCTGACTTCTTTTTGCTCGGCGCATTCGCCGCTTATACAGGAGGAGGGGGTGTTACGAACCTGACTTTGACCAATTGGGCGCGAGACAAAGGCTACGGCATGAGCAGCAGCGTGGGTTTCATTCCTGCGGCAGTGGGCGGAAAGAAAGTCGCGCTGGCCCACTCAGGAAGCACCTTCGCGCCCGATGCTGCGTCGCTAGAGCGCTGGCGCGGCTGGTGGCGAATCGTGCGTGTGGATCAGTGGGGCGTTTACTTCACGGGCGCAATGCTCGGTATGGCGTTGCCGGCGTTGTTGTATGTCACGTTTGTCCCGGCGGGCAGCGACATTCGCGGGCTCGGCATAGCAGCGGCGTTGGCGCAGGCTGTCGCGACGCAGAAAGGCGCGATCTTCGGCGGCGCCATCGCCATACTCGGCGTCTGGATCCTCTTCAAAACGCAACTGGATATTCTCGAAGGGATGACGCGCGCGATCACCGACATCCTTTGGACAGGCAGCACGCGTATTCGCGCGTGGCGCGGGGGCGACGTGCGTGTCGTTTATTATTCCGTGCTCGTGGTGATTTCCATCTGGGGCATTCTCGCGCTGCGTCTGACGCAACCAATCGTGTTGCTCGCGCTGAGCGCCAACATGGCGGGGATCGTGTTCATCATCAGTTCGCTGCACTTACTTTACATAAACACGCGGCTGCTGCCCGTCGCACTTCGCCCGCCGCTTTGGCGACGTCTCGCGCTGGTCGCGTTGGCGCTGTTTTACGGGCTATTTCTGACGATGTGGCTCTGGAGTCTCGCCCGCGGCTAGTCTGCTTGCAATTCCGGCCGAGGGTGGCTATAGTGCTCCCAATTAGATGGTTGGTGAATCCTTCCATCAAAGTGGTTGTCGGGGTGAGGACGATGACCACATAAGATTAGGCGCGACGGCCCAAAACTGTCGCGCCTTTTCGCTAAACCCTTCTTAAATCTTCTGCCCTGGTTTGTTGCTACGAGCGATAATTCGTTATGCTTAGCCGCAGACCAAAAAGGATCGCTTTTGATCATGGAAGAAGATTCGACCCACAACACATTCTCCGTGGTGCCGCCGGCGCCTGAACACAATCCGGTAAAACAAGCTGTCGCCCGGGCCGAGGAACTGGGCGAGAAACAAATCGCGACAACCCTCG
This sequence comes from Pyrinomonadaceae bacterium, assembly GCA_035696765.1. GTDB lineage: Bacteria > Acidobacteriota > Blastocatellia > Pyrinomonadales > Pyrinomonadaceae > PSRF01. The sequence goes on from DASSEB010000235.1 coordinate 6,737, forward strand.
GCTACTTCGCCACGATGCCCGCGTCGACCGGAATCATCGCCAATCCCGTGTTGCATCACACGCCGGTCGACTGCAACGGCACTCAGATCACGTTGGACATCAGATCGTTCACGATTCGCGGTACGGTTCCTGAATCCGACATCGTAGCGGGCAAGGTTGGACCGATCGATGTGATCTTCACCGGACTGTTTGGTGAACCGGGCAACAGTGCAGGGCTTGGTGCTTATATCGACCAGGAGTTTTTTAAGCAAGCTCGACAGGATTCCTTAATAGCCGAGATTGCTTTATTCGTCAGGACGTTTCCCGACCTCGGACCCGAAGTGGCGATGCACCACTTTTCGATTCTCAACAAGGCAGTGCGCGGGCGACCAGAGACATCGGAACGTGGAGTGCACGACGAGCGCGATCCGGAAATGATGCTGGCCGAGATGATCGCGGTGCACATGCAGAACGTCGCTGTAGGTGGAATAGCGGCCTACATGACTTGTGCCCTGCGGAGCAATTACCGCATGACACACAGCGATCTTACAGCATCGACGAAGCAATTCATCGAAGAGGAACAAAAGCAGAACAGAAACGCGTTTCAGGTTTGCTACAGCCTCATACTAGGTCATCACGCAAACGAGCATGAACGCGCCATTCTCGAACGAATGGGCACCATCCAGATTCATCATGGCTCCGCAGGTTCGAGCATGGTCGCGCGGTATATGGCGACGTTGCACACGTTTTCTGTCGAGGACTTTTTTATCGCCTCGCACATGGCACTCGACGGCGCTCGGCACTTCGGCGCAATTCACGACATGTCGGACTTCGTTCAGGAGCTCGAACCTTTAAGCCCCGACCAGCGCGCCGAACGAATTCGAGAAAAGATGCTCGGCGGAGGTCTGCCGACGTTTGGACATCCGGAAATCTCCGCGGCCGGTAGAGGTAATCAAGTTCAGCAGGATCCGCGACCCGCGATCTACATCGATCCTGTTTTCAAGGCGATCGATGCAGGACAGTTGAGCATCAATCAACGCCAGCAGGAGCGTCTTTCGATCGCGCGTCTTATTTATCTCACCGCGTTCGTGAAGGGTGTGCTAAAGCCGGGAAGAGAGGATAGTCCGCCGTTGCGACTGACGGCGAATACCGATTTCGGCGCGTGGTGTGTTCAGGAAGCGTTGGGAATCGAGGAAGCGGATCGGACGTTGCTGACTTACATCTTCCGAGGCTTCGGATGGATGATGGATGCGCGCGAACAACTTCAGCAGAAGATGATCCGCCCCGTGATTGCTCCCGATCCGAAGATCGTGCCGAAGTCGAGTGACGATCCGACGATCCCAGACCTGGTTTCGCGAGTTCACCGCCGCTTGATACAAGAGAACCCGTTTAGCGCGCAGAAATAGACCGCGGATCTTCGCAGATGAATACGGATCCGTGTTTTTAATCCGTGTGATCCGTGGTTACATTCCCATCCCTTTGAGATGGTAACGCTCGGTATCGTAATAGCGCTCGACATCCACGAGATTGATCTTTCCCTCCGCCGCTGAGAGATCGACAAGCGAAAAGTCACAGGCGGGCGCGATCCCACGCACCGAGATCATCGTCCCAAAACGACCGTCCGCAACCGCTTCCGCAGCCCTCGCTCCAAACATCATCCCCATAATGCGATCGATCGGACTCGGCGGCCCACCACGTTGCGGATGACCTAGCACGACTGCACGCGCTTCGTAAGGTGTCTCGGCCGCGATTCGCCGCGCCAGCACTTCTCCGATCCCGCCGAGACGCACGTGTCCAAACGCATCGTGCCGGTCGTCGATCGTCACCATCTCACCATCTTCCGCACGCGCGCCTTCAGCGACTACGATCACCGAGTAACGCGGTCTTTGCGACAAACCACGACTAAGCTCCAACTCTCCGAGCCGCGCGCTGAGCAAGTGGAAAACTCTCTCATATCGAAACGGATGCTCCGGTATCAGAATCAAATGCGCTTGCCCCGCAACTCCCGACCAGAGCGCGAGGTGCCCCGCGTGCCTGCCCATCACTTCGACAATCTGAACCCAGCCGTGCGATCCCGCCGGCGTTCGCGATCGTTCAATCACTTCGGAAATGTTTCGGAGTGCCGTGTCGAAGCCGAGTGTGTAATCGGTGCCGGCGAGATCTTTATCGATCGTCTTCGGCACGCCCACGATCTTGACTCCTCGTTCCGCAAGCACGGCGGCGACGCCGAGCGTGTCTTCACCACCGCACACAACGAGCGCGTCGAGTTTGAGTCGCTTGATATTCTCTTCAACCTCGTGCGAGCGATCCTGTGATTCGCCTGTTTCATTCCACTGCTTGAAAGGATTCGTACGCGACGAGCCGAGATTGGTCCCACCATCGCGGTCCCAGCGACGCACTGTCTCGCGATTGAGCGGCAACACATCAGGCGCGGGATTTATCAAGCTGCGCCAGCCGTCGAACAAGCCAACGATTTCCAGACCCAGTTCTGAGCCACGATAAACCAGGCCTTTGATAGCAGGGTTCAAGCCAGGCGCATCACCGCCGCCCGTCAGAACCCCAACGCGCTTTTCGTCCATTTAGCCTCCATAACAGTTTTGCGTCAAAACTATTTCAGCCACAAAGAAGCACAAAAAGCACAAAGGAGTTCCTTGATTTTCTGCCTTTCGTGCGGATTACAGCCTTATCTCGTCACATCTTTTATCAGCACCACATCACTCGTAATCACGCCGCGCGCCGTCACCACGCCTCCATCCTTCAACCAGTCGAACGAAAAAATCTTGCTGTCTTCAAAATTCGTGAACTGCTTCGGCGCGCCGCCTTCAATCGGCTGGCCCCAGAGATTATCGATACCGCCGCGATGGTCCACGTACGTCAGGTAGCGCCCGTCCGCGGTCCAGTGTAAAGGCGTGTCCCAGTTGACCTGCACGGTCGCCGCAACCTCAAACATATTTAGCGTCGCGCCGCCGTCAACATGGATCACCTTCAACATCCAGCGCGAGTTTTGCTGTTGGTCGTTATACCAAAACGCCAGCAACTTGCCATCGGGCGAAATTGTAGGCCTGATCGTGAAGCCGTCGGTGATTCGCTCGGGAGTTCCGCCGTCGATTGAAATTCGCCACAATGAATAGGGCGTTCCAGGTTCAGCGTGCTGGTACACGAGCCATTTGCCATCGGGCGAAAAGGTGGGCCAGATGCTTTCGACGCTGCCGAAGGTCAACTGCTTCGGCCGCGAGCCGTCACGTTCAGTTCTCCAGATTTGAAAGATACCGGATCGATTGGAGTGAAAGGCAAGGTAACGATTGTCGGCAGAAACGACTGGACCATAATTTCGCCCGCCGCCGGAAGTTAACTGATGTGTGTCGCCGCCATTCGAAACAATCTCGTAAATATCTGCCATCCCACTCGCATCAGAGGCATAGACAATATTGCCGTCAGGAGCCACGCACAGATCATAAAACCTGCTCGTGCCGGAAGTGATCGCCGTTGCTTTCGACTCACCTTTCCGCAGCATCCAGAGTCGCCCGAGAGTCTGAGTTTGTACTGTGACGAAAGCGCTGCCGTCCGCGCTGACGCTCACCTCGCGGTAATCACTGAGATCGTTGGTTATGCTGCGACTGGATCCGTCGCGGAGGAGTTGCCAGATCTGCTGGAACGACGCGCCATGCGCCCTGCCCGGCAGGATGACACTGCTGCCATCCGGATGCAGGGTCACATGGCCAATCTCGTCAAATCGTTGTGCCGCGAGTGGGATCGTTTGTTCGGCGCCGGTGACGAGGTCCTTTTCGTAGATGGAAATAGAGTAGTTGACTCCGGAAGCGTTGCTGCTTGCAGGATCTGAGCTGATGATCGGCAAGAGTAACGAACTGTCATTCGCACTCCATTCCGGTTTCGCCAGCAAGTCCCAACCGAATCTTGCCGGCCACTTGCGTGTTGCTAATATCTGCTCTCCTCCTCCGTCAACACTCGCGACCATCAGGTGATCGCTCTGATTTTGACGGTCGTAACGAATGAAGGCGATACGCTTCTTATCGTGTGACATTGAGGTTAGACCATCCGGTGAATCGATCCTGCTGGCGGCGGCGCCGATACCGAGCACAGGCAATCTGTAGATCTGACCCGCATCGTTGCGATCGGATCCCGCGTACCCGAAGTAGACGAAATCTCCATCGGGCGAGAATGCGACGCCCAGGTAACGTCCATCTCGAGGCGGCACTAACTGCGCGTTACTGTTAATGGCCACCTGGCGCAGCCACAAACTCTCTTTGCCGCTCTCGCTCGTTACATAAGCAACGTATTTTCCGTCCGGCGACATAGCAGCGAACAGAGCATTGCCGTTGGTCGTCAGCTTTGTTACCTCGACGTTTGCGAATGGGAGGCGCGTCTTCGGCGCGGGTTGCGTGCGCAGCTTGTAAAAGGCAAAGCCGACTGTGGCAAGAGCGATCGCGGCGAAGACAGCCACCGCCATCCAGGTGCGACTACGCCTGTCGTCAGGCGTGTGAATAGTCGTGCGCGCTGCCTTGACTTCGTTTGTATGGTCGATTTTTTCTCGACCGCTCGACGCCCTCGCGTAATCACTACCGTTCGTTGTGCCGGGCGTGAGTGAGCGGTCCAAAAGGGAATTGACCTCGAGCTCTCGACGCAGGCTACGCAGATCGATCGCCATCTCCTTGACGATTTGATAGCGCTCGTTCCGGTCTTTGCGGAGTGCCTTCTTAACGATTCGTTCCAACTCCGGCGGCGTGCCTTCGACGTGTTGAGAAATCGGAGGCTGATCTCTTTCGACGATCGCGACGACGACGTCGGTGGCAGTCTCACCCTTAAACGGCGGATTGCCTGACGCCATCTCGTAAAGCACGACGCCGAGACCCCAGATGTCCGTGCGCTCGTCGACGGGAATGCCACGCGCTTGTTCGGGCGACATGTAAGCAGCAGTGCCGATCACAGTGCCCGGCGAAGAATTGAACAACAACGTGGACATCGTGGCGTGGATCGCGCGTTTGTGTCGTTCAGTGAGTTTAGCGAGCCCGAAGTCGAGGATCTTCACGTAACCTTCGGGCCGGATGACGATGTTCTCGGGTTTGATATCGCGATGGACGATGCCCGCTTCATGCGCGGCAGTGAGCGCGTCGGCGATTTGAATCGCGACGTCGAGCACGTCGCCGAGTTTCATGTTCTGGCTTCGCATGCGCTGCCGCAGCGTCGTGCCTTCGACGTACTCCATCGCGATGAACGGGCGCGCGTCATCTGTCTCGCCGATTTCATGGACCACGCAGACGTTCGGATGAGTTAGCCTCGATGCAGCACGCGCTTCCTGCGTGAAGCGCCGCAGGCGATCCGGATCCGTGCTTACGAACGCGGGCAGGACTTTGAGAGCGACGCGACGCCCGAGAATCGTGTCAGTGGCGAGATAGACTTCGCCCATGCCGCCTTCGCCGAGGAGATTGACGATCTGATAGTGCTTCACACGTTGGCCTGGCGTGAGTTTTTGGTCAGCGAACGTGTCGGCAGCGTGGGCCACCGCGGGCGACTCCATGAAGCTGCCTGCGACTTCATACGAACGAAGCAACGATTCCACTTCTTCGCGCACGTCAGTCTGCTCGCCACACTCGCGATCGAGAAACGTTTCTCGTTCGGCGCCGTGACGCTCCAACGCGCCTTCGAATATCTCCTTCACGCGTTGCCAGCGTTGTGGATCAGGCTCAGGCATTTTGATCAGTATCGCCGCTGAGTTCGCGGTGCAGCCACGCTTTGGCCATGTTCCAATCGCGTTTGACGGTCGCGGTGGAGATGTGCAGCACCTCGGCCGTCTCTTCGACAGTCAGACCGCTGAAGAAACGGAGCTCGACCACTCGACTCTGTTGTTCGTCGATCTGGGCCAGGCGCTCGAGTGCTTCGTCCAAAGCTACGACGTCAAGGTCCTGGCCTTTGACGGCGACCGTCGCGTCGCCGAGCGACACTCTGACATCGGAGCCGCCGCGTTTCGCGCGCTTCTTCGCGCGCGCGTGATCGACAAGAATGCGCCGCATCATCTGGGCCGCGATGCCGAAGAAGTGTGCGCGATTTTGCCACTGCACGTTCCGCTGGTCTACCAAACGCACGTAGGCTTCGTGGATCAGCGCCGTCGTTTGCAGTGTGTTGCCTGCTTGTTCACGTCGCAGGTAACGCGCAGCCTGGCGGCGAAGTTCGTCGTACACGATCGGCATCAGTTGGTCCAACGCGTCTTTATCGCCGCGCCCGTAGCCGACGAGCAGTTCGGTTATGTTTGGCGGGACAGACATACGACGAGGATACAGTTTAGCCACAAAGAGGCACAAAAGGCACAAAACACTCGCTTGAGCCCGTTTGCCCGGAACTGTCGCGTTATTAAGTGAAGGAGGCAGTATGAAAGTCCAAATTTATAGAATCTTCGCAATCCTGGGTATTTTCTTTGGGTTCGCAGTGGTCAGCGTTCAGGCGCAGGCGCCGAGCCGGGTCGAGGTAAACATTCCGTTCGAGTTCTCAGCAGGGAAGACGACGTTGAAACCAGGCGTCTACAGCATCAAGCGGATGTCCGGAAATCTGGTGTCGCTTCGCAACACGGAAGACAAGTCGTCCGTGATCTTGAATGCACCGATCAACTTAACTTCGATTGATACGGAAGCGGGCGAGCGACTCGTCTTCAACAAGGATGGAGACCAGTATTTGCTCTCACAGATCTGGCTGACGGTTGATACCGGCCGGCAGTTGCCGGTGAAAACGAAGGCGACGACGCCTGAGCTCATTGTCCTTTCATTGCGCACGACCGCAATGAATCGCTGAGAGACGTCAACGAGAGACACGAAGGCACGATTCAAGAGTTCGTTTGTGTCTTCGTGTCTTTATGGTTATTGTTTGCCGCGAGGAAAACTATGAAACACTCGCTCAAACAATTATCTCTTGTTCTCGCTTTGCTCGCAGTTGCAGTCTCCGTCGCAGCCCAGGAACGCGCGACGATATTGACCGGCGCGGAATTAACGCGCGTTGTTCCGACAGGTTTTTATTTC
>DASSEB010000236.1:0-3225 GCA_035696765.1 Pyrinomonadaceae bacterium
AGGAAGATCCCATTTTGTGACTTTGTGCGTTTGTGGCTTGTTTCAGTCAGGGTCTAGTGACTCTTTGCGCTTCGGTCGCATGTTCGCGGCGAGGACGCGCTTCCGCAACCGTATCGATTCGGGAGTAACTTCCACCAGTTCGTCATCGGCAATGAACTCCAGCGCTTGTTCCAACGATAGTTCCTTTGGCGGAACGAGGCGCATTGCTTCATCGGCAGTGGAAGCCCTCATGTTGGTAAGTTTCTTTTCCTTCACTGCATTCACGTCCAAGTCGACAGCTCGCGCGTTTTCGCCCACGATCATGCCTTCATAAACCCGCGTGCCCGGGCGGACGAAAAGCGTGCCTCGCTCCTGCAAGTTGTAAAGAGCATAAGTCGTAGTCTCGCCCGTACGATCCGCGACGAGCGAGCCAGTAGAACGTCCGCGCATTGGTCCCTGCCATTCGCCCCAACGAAGAAACATCGTGTTCAGCAGACCCGTTCCCTTCGTCTCGGTCAGAAACTCATTGCGAAACCCAATCAGCCCGCGCGAGGGCGCCTCAAACTCGAGCCGCACGCGCCCGGTGCCGTGATTGACCATCTTTGTCATCTGTCCTTTGCGCCGGCCCAGGGCTTCCGTAATCACGCCGATGAACTCGTCAGGACAATCGATAACGACCGCCTCGATCGGCTCGAGCGTCTTGCCTTCAACTCTGCGCGTGATGGCCTCGGGCTTCGAGACCTGAAGCTCGTAACCTTCGCGCCGCATCATCTCGATGAGAATCGCGAGCTGCAACTCACCGCGCCCGGAGACTTTGAACTGATCGGGCGACTCTGTTTCTTCGACTCTGATCGCCACGTTGCCGAGGATCTCCTTGTCGAGGCGTTCTTTGATCTGGCGCGACGTCACGAACCTTCCTTCGCGCCCGGCGAACGGTGAGTTGTTGACGCCGAAGATCATCGCGATAGTCGGTTCATCGACAGCGATGGAGGGCAGCGGGTTAGGGTTCTCGACAGACGTGATCGTGTCGCCGATGTTGATGTTCTCGATGCCCGCGAGCGCGACGATCTCGCCAAAACCCGCACTCTCGACCGGCTCTCGTTTCAGTCCTTCGAAAGCGTAAAGCTGCGAGACTCTCGTTTTCTGGATCGATCGATCCGGTTTTACGACGGCAATCTGATCGCCAATCTTGATCTCGCCGGAGAAGATGCGACCGATCGCGAGCCGTCCGACGTAGTCGTTGTAATCGAGATTCGCGACCAGCAGTTGCAGCGAGTCGGTGCGCAGCTCTCGCGGAGCCGGAATCGACTCGACGATCTGCTCGAACAGCGGTTGCAGATTTTCTGACTGGTCTTCGAGCTTGCGCTTTGCAGTTCCCTCGCGTGAGACGGCGTAGAGAATGGGAAACTCGATCTGTTCGTCGTTGGCGTCGAGATCGAGAAAGAGTTCGTAGATCTCATCGACGACTTCGGCGGGCCGAGCGTCGCTGCGATCGATTTTGTTGACGACAGCAATGGCAGGCAGACGCGCTTCGAGTGCTTTTCGCAAGACGAACCTTGTCTGCGGTAAACAACCTTCGGCAGCGTCGACCAGGAGCATGACACCGTCGACCATCTTCAAAACACGTTCGACCTCGCCGCCGAAGTCCGCGTGGCCGGGCGTGTCGACTATGTTGATCTTCACGTCGCGGTAACGAACCGCCGTGTTCTTCGCCATGATGGTGATGCCGCGCTCGCGCTCGAGATCCATCGAGTCCATGACGCGGTCGCGCACCTGTTCGTTCTCGCGGAAGGTGCCGGATTGACGCAGCATCGCGTCCACCAGAGTAGTCTTGCCGTGATCGACGTGCGCGATGATGGCGATGTTGCGAATGTTTTTTCGTTCGAGCATTGAAAGCATTTAGCCACAGATTTCGCGGATGAACAAAACGATAACTACCGGATTCATCCGTGGTTCAACTGGCGGAGGGCTTCGAAAAGGACGATACCGACGGCGGTCGCGAGGTTCAGGCTGCGCACGTTCGGATTCGGCATGGGGATCTTCAGGCAGTTGTCCCAGTTGGCATGTAGCAGAGCTTCAGGCAAACCGCGCGTTTCGCGGCCAAAAACCAGGCAGTCATGCGGTTGGAAAGTCCAGTCGGTGTAGAGTCGATCCGCTTTGGTCGTGAGATAGACAAACCGAGCTTCCGGCAACGATTGGTAGAGCGCATCGAGATCCCGATGCCGCGCCAGCTTGACCTCGGGCCAGTAGTCGAGGCCCGCTCGTCGCAGCGCGCGATCGTCCATGCGGAACCCGGTGACGCCGACGATGTGAAGTGGAACGTTTGTAGCCGCACACAACCGCGCGACGTTGCCTGTGTTCGGTGGAATCTCCGGTTCTACTAACGCGACGCTCGGCATAAGACTCGCTCCACAGATTACACACATTGCTTCAACAACAAAAAGAAACGACGAGCTTCGCTTGAAGGTCTCGTCGTTTCTTTTACGAGGCCGCTCGGCCTCAGATGTTTTTGTGCGCCAGTGGAAGGTTCGTGGTGTAACCTGCTGGTTCGGCTTATCTCTTCTTCGCGGCTTTCTTGGTTCCGCCGCCGCCACCCTTCTTTCCGCCGCCCTTCTTGCTTCCGCCCTTCTTGCCTCCGCCCTTCTTTCCACCTTTTTTAGTTGCCATAGCTTCTATGTGCTCCTTCTTTCAAGTTTTGGTTTCTGTTTTCTTCTGACCACAAGATACTGTGTTTACTTGCTTCTTGTGGGCTAGAGTAAACGGCGCACAACATCTTGCTATATAAACGCAATTACCGCGGATGTCAATAACTTATTACTCGATTACAAAAATATTTTTCGCGCCTCCGCTCGCGCTGATCGCCTCGTGTTCGAGTGCTGCGACCTCACATCGACACCTCTGGTCCATCTTCGTCTGATCAAATCAACGAGGGATGAGCGACACTGCAAATGAGTGAGACGCACATTGCGGTGCGCAACTGCGAGAAGGCGATCAGGTTGTTAAGGGAGTGAGAGGTGGTCCAGCTTTGACTAACGAAACAATGGAGTGAAGATCCACTGCTCTTCACGCTCGATGCCATAGTACGTGAGCACTGAATCGCGCTTGCTTTTACTCGCAACACCCACGAATGGACCACTCGCATCTTCGTCAACAGATGAAGTAGGACGCGTCGATGGGTTGTTTCCAAGATTAGTGACGTTGACCATTGCCGGAACTGCAAACTGTTGTAACGGAATCAGTTGCTGA
>DASSEB010000237.1:0-4227 GCA_035696765.1 Pyrinomonadaceae bacterium
CGTCTTGCCTTCGTAGGCTTTGACGAAACCCTGCATAGTAGGTTGGCCGGTCCCCGCGAGGTTACCAAAGATCTGTTGATTGACGCTCAGGAAGTCGTGCGGTGGATCAGGAAGAAGATCCCCCTGGTGCTCGGCATTCGGAGTAACTCGAACTGCTGTGCCCTGGCTGTCCGGATTGGTCTCGTTGCCGTTGAGACCGTCGATGGGCCAGGCATTACTCTTCAGAAACCCAAAGATGTGATCGAACGAGCGATTCTCCATCATGAGCACGACGAGGTGTTCGATTTTCTTCGCCATCGGGCGTTCCTCCGTGAGTTAATAAATCGCGCTACCTGTTAGTAAATGCAAAATTTCACAAATTCGTTTCTGCGGAGAGAACTCTCGAAAAAGTTGCTGTTGTTTTATTGCAGCGCTGTTAATTCGCGCGATACGTATCGTGTTTTTGCTATGAGGATGTAGACGGCAGGGGTTTCTTCCCGCTCACTATGATCATTTGCGCAGGAAACTTCATTTGATTGTCGGGAAAGAATTCGCTCACGGCTTGTTCGACTTCACGCGTCACTTCAGCCTGCTCGTCCGCAGGAAGTTTTGCCAGCTTGTGCCTCAACGTGTCGGACGTTTGCGAGCGCATCGTCCAGAACTCGAGCGGTGAAAGCGGCGCCGCGATATCGAATTTGATCACGCGTTCCACTACATCGACGAGACCCGCTCGTGTCATCACGTTTGCGAGTTTACCCGGTTCAGCAAAACGAAAAGCGTTGGGCGCATCGGGATCTGTCGCGGGTTGTTCCACATGCTGGTCCATGATGCGGCTGACCAGATAACAGAACGGGTTGACGTCGCTTTTGTGCCAGACTGCGAACGCCATGCTGCCACCCGGTTTGGCAACACGAAGCAACTCGCGCATGGCGGCGAGTGAATCAGGAAAGAACATGAAACCGAGCCTGCTGACAACGGTGTCGAATGAATTATCTGGAAATGGCAGAGAGTCAGCGGAGCACACCTGAAACTGAATATTATTGACGCCGCGACGCTCCGCTTCCGTTTGTGCCGCCTCAACCATGTCCGCCACCGCGTCAGTGCAGGTAACTGAACCGGTTGATCCAACGACCTCGGCGATCGTCAGCGAAGGTTCCCCTGCGCCACCCGCAACATCAAGCACTGACTGTCCCTCGTGAATACCGACCTGCTCGATCAGTGCCTCCGTCAGCGGCGCAAACATCATGCGAATCGTTGCGCTGTACTTCGTCCAGTACTTTGCGGTCTCCCGCCACTCGTTCAAGAGCGGATTGTCAGAATTCACGATCTTCCTCTCACCGTTTTGTGCCTTTTGTGCCTCTTTGTGGCGAATCGGTATTAGCGCACATCCTGCTACACGAGATAAATCTTCTGATCGATCCGCAGCTCGCCCGAGCGGATGACCGTGGCATAGACGCCGGCATAATTTGCGTTCAGGCGCACGGCGGTCTTCATCACGCGGCTGTCGGCCTCAGCGGTTTCCGGATCCAGATTGATCATGACGCAGCGCAGATCGCGCATCGTAACGCTCACCGCCGGACCGTTATTATCAGTTCCAAAGCGCACTGTCTTTCCCACCCACTGGTCTTCTGCGAACGGCTCGATGCTCTCGTTCTCGATAAGAATGTTTGGTCTAAACCGCAATACATCCAGCCGGCGATCGGTCGCGTGCTCCAACTCGCGTATCGTCGCTGCATTGATTAGCGAAACCGGCGCGTCGTCGAAGATGCCATGTTTGAGTTGCATCAACTGCACGGGGCTGCCGTGTCGTTGCGAGATTTCGTCTCGCAACTGATCACTGTGCAGTTCCAGCTCCGCACCTCCCGGTGTGCGCACATGTGTTGGAAGATGATTGTCGACTTCAGACTCTCCGACGGGTTTGTAGAGAAGCAACTCAGGCAGTCGACTCGCACTCAGCCACGGAAAACCACTCTGGTCCGCCATTCGGCGGAAAGCAAACCGGCGATCACCGTTCAAGCCGTGCCAGCCGAGTTCCACGCGGTCCAGACTAACACCCGCCATGGACTTTACTGGATAACGAAAGATCGCCTTGATCTGTCCGATTTCTTTCACTTCGCTTCAATGCAGTTCGCGGCTGGTGTTCCCGGTCCAACGATCGATTCGGTCACGTATCTCATCGCGTACGCGGCGAAACACAGCGAGGCGGGCAAGCTCATCGCCTTCTACTGCTGCGGGATCGTCAAAGCTCCAGTGTACGCGGCTGGTATGACCCGGAAACACAGGACACTGTTCATTCGCATTATCACACACGGTGATCACGTAATCGAACTCACGGCCGATAACGTCATCAACAGACTTTGAACGGTGACCTGAAATGTCGATGCCGATTTCGCGCATCGCTTCAATCGCTTCGGGTCTCACGTTAGTCGGCGAGACCCCGGCACTGACAACGTCAAAGCGATCTCCGGCAATGTGCCGCAACAACCCTTCCGCCATCTGGCTTCTCGCCGAATTACCTGTACAGAGAAACAAAACCCGTTTCGGATCGCCCATATTCACTTCTAATTCGACTCCCTTGGAAGTAGCCAACGGAATAGGATCGTCGCGGCGGCGCCACCGACCACTTGGGCCATGATGAAGGCGGGCGCATCTACCGGTCGAATGCCTGCAAACGTATCACTCACAGATCGCGCAAGCGTTACCGCCGGATTTGCAAACGATGTCGAAGCGGTGAACCAGCACGCCGCCACTATGTAAGCAGCTACCGCAGCGGGTACGGCCGACGATTTAAATCGAGTGCATCCCCAAATCACTGCCAGCAACCCAAACGTCGCTACAAATTCACTGAATACTTGTGCCCTACCGTTTCGCGCGTGCCGCGAAACAAAGAACACTGGCAACTCGAACATTAAATTCGCGATGCCGACTCCGGCAAAAGCACCTGCGATTTGCGCGAAGACGTAAGCCGGCGCTTCATTCCAGGAGATGCCTTTCTGCCAGGCTTCGGCAAGAGTTACAACCGGATTAAAATGCGCGCCCGACAGTGGACCAAAGATCAAAATGAGTACAACCAGAGCGCCGCCGGTCGCAATCGAGTTCGCTAGAAGTGCAATGGCAACGTTGCCGGCCGCCAGCCGTTCGCCCATGATGCCAGAGCCAACGACGGCGGTCAGCAGCATCGCAGTGCCAAGCGCCTCAGCAACAAGGCGCTTGGGCAGCGGATGGTTCACGCGAAACTCCTATGGGTTCCGTAGTGCAGCATGATACCGATTGGGTGGCGGCAGCAGTTGTGGCTTCAACGACTTTGGTGCCACACTCGCAAGGCGCAGTCTCCGCGAGATTGTCTTCGAGCACAACAAACACTTCCCATTCGTTGCCGTCAGGATCTCTTACCCACGTCTTGTCCTGCAACGCATAGCAGCAACTGGTCTGCATCTCATCACGCGTGATGAGTCCGGACTCAACCCACTTTTCGCGCATCGCGAGCACGTCGTTCGTTGACGCGACCTGGATGCCGAGATGCGACAACGCTCCACGCTCTGCGAAACTATATTCATTAAGCGTCAGGTTCAACGGTGGATTCTGAACGTCGAACTTTGCGTATCCGGTTCTGATTTTACTCGGCTCGATGCCGAGCAGCTTCTTGTAAAACTCAATGCTCTGCTCAACGTTGTGAACGTTCAGCGCAAGGTGCGCTTTCAAGGCCTGTACTTGTTTCTCGCTGGTCATCTTCTTTCTCCTTTTCATATACGCCTACGCGAATGTGCGCCAGTATCCGCCAGAAGCCAGATATATGTCAAGCCATATATGCAGTTTCGTGGTAAGATCGCGCGCATGAGCAAGAGATCGAAGGAGTTTGACAAGGAATCGTTCTTTCGCGCGCTGGCCGATCGCACTCGTTTGCGCCTGCTTAACTTAATGAGAACGGACGAGGTCTGTGTTTGTTTCTTTGTAGAAATCCTGAAAACGAATCAGCCGAAGATAAGCCGGCACCTGGCGTATCTGCGCCGTGCTGGAATTGTCGGCGCGCGAAGAGACGGGCAATGGATTCACTACCGCGTAGTAGAACCCGCGGACGCCGATGCAGCGCGGATATTAAAAGAGGTGATGTCGTGGCTGGCCAATGACCCGGAGATGCAGCGCGATCGCGACCGGCTGGTCAAGGTCTGTTGCGCGGCTCAACTTCCGGTCAGCATTCAGAGCGCACCCCGGCCGCTAAGCCTCGCAACCCGGTGAACAATGAATAAA
>DASSEB010000238.1:0-8043 GCA_035696765.1 Pyrinomonadaceae bacterium
TGCGATTCTTGAAGCGGCGACGAAGCGCGCCCGCTGTTCCCACAAGCCCGCTGCCGAGCAGGAACAAGCTCGCCGGTTCCGGAACTTCAGGCGTATTAGGCTGACTGAAGCCGCCGAGGCGCCATTGGTTGATCTCAGAAAAGGTCGTTCCGTTCAGGCCCTGGACTGTGACGCTGTTGATTACCGCGCCCTCAGCAGCCTGGATACCGAAGAAGTTCTGTCCGTTGGTATCAACTGAAAAGACCTGATTGAAAACCTGACCGCCCGCGAGCGTGTAATTAACTGTGAACTGAACCGAGGTCGGAGGAGGTAAGCCGTTGGTGACATCGATGTTCAAGATCAGTTTGGTGAACGTCGCGCCGTTTTCAAGCTGAACGGTCACGTTCGACAAGGGGATGTTGCCTGTTCCGCCTACGAGTACGGCCTGACCGCCGCTAACGCCGAGGTTGCCGCCACTTGAAGTGAAATCTACGATAAAGCCCGCGCCGGAGCCGTTGAAATCACCCTGGACGAGCAGTCCTGAGTGGACGAGGCTTGCGTTATTGAACAACACGTTGTCGGTATTTTGATTGCCGGGGTTTCCGGTGGTGATCGTTATGGGATCGGCCCACGCGGTGGACGAAGCCATGGCCATGATCGCAAACGCTGCCGAGGCGAGTATCAAGCGTTGCAGGTTAAAAATTCGGGGCATGTTGGGGACTCCTTAACAGTTTTCGTTCTCAAGCTGTAGAGGAGAAAGTGTTAAGCCCCCACGGATTCCACAGATTTCACAGATTATCTGCGTAATTTGAGTAACCGGCGGATGATCATCTGAGATTGAGGAACTCCAAAGAGGAACTCGATGCCGAAATAGCAGGTCCCGTAACCTCCGAGGACGACTATCGCCAGCGGGACCGGGTGCCAGCCCACGACGAGGGTTTTAAGTCCCCAGCCAACGGCGGCGGACAGCAACGCCCCAATCCAGAGTTTGGCGGAATATGAGAGTGACAAACCCGTGCGGCCGATTCGTTTGTTCAGACTCCTTCTCAGCAGCACGAATTCGACCCAGCCGGCGAGCCCCGCTGAAGACGTCAGACCAGCCGCTCCGAGTTTTGAATCGAGTCCGAGAAGGCCGGGCAAATGGATTGAGAAGTAGTATCCGAGAATGGCGCTCAGTGCGACTCGCAACACCGCATAGAGCAGCGGCGTGCGAGTGTCGCGCAAGGCGTAGTAGGTTGACGCGTAAAGCCGGCCGAGCGTCGATGCCAGCAACCCCACGGCTGATCCGGCGAGTATGGTCCACACGTAAATCGAATCGGCGTGCGTGAACTTGCCGGTCTGATAAAGCACAGCGGCAATCACGTCACCCAGCGCCAGAAACGCCACGGCGGACGGGACAATGAAGAAGCTGATTCTTCTCAGGCCTTCGTCCAAACGATGCCGCAGTGTTTCAGCCACGACTTCCGCCGCGCCGACCGTCCGCGACATTGCCGGGAGCTCCGCCGCGGAAACCGACATTCCGAACAGACTCACCGGGAGCGTGTAGAGGCTCTGGGCGTAATTGAGCGCCACGACTGCTCCCTGGCCCAGAAAGCTCGCGAGGAATGCGTCGACAAAGGCACTGATCTGAACCACACCACGACTCATGAATACTGGAAAGAAACTGTGCAGCACTTGCCGTACGTGCGAACTCGCGAGCGTGAGCACTGGTCGAAAGTGATGGATCAGCCGCAGCACTGTCGGGAGTTGCACGCCGAACTGGAGCGCGCTCCCGATGACGGATCCCCACGCGGTCGCCGCGGCCAGACTCGACAAATCCATTCGCCTGCCAAAGAACACGAGCGCGGCGATGATAGCGGCGTTCCAGACGACCGGGGCCGTGTAAGAAATGAAGAACCGGTGATGGCTGTTAAGAACGCCTAAACACCACGCCGAGAGCACGAGCAGCGCGGCGCCGGGAAAGAAGATCCGCACGAGCGTAATCGTCAACGCTCGTCTTTCTTCTTCAAAACCGGCGGCGATTAGAGTGACGATGTAGGGAGTCGCGAAGACGCCGACAAGCACGATTACGGCAGTCACGAGCGCGAGGATGGCAAAGATGGCATTGGCCACACGCGCGGCTTCTTTCTCGTCGTCCTCGGCCAGCAGCTTCGCGTAGACCGGAATAAAAGAAGCCGAGAGCGCTCCTTCGCCGAAGACGTTCTGGAGGAAGTTTGGAATTCGAAACGCCGCGCTGAACGCGTCACCTTCGGCTGAGCTGCCAAAGTAATGTGCGAAAATTCGCTGGCGTGCGAGGCCGACGATTCGGCTGATGAGAATTCCGGCGCCAACGAAGAAAGCGGATCGGCCGGTGCTGACTTCAGTGCGAACAGGTTTCTGCTCACGGGTAGTTTCCCGTGAGCCGTCGCCGACCTGCTCCAGCGTTTCACCCGCGATGACTCCAGGAGCTTCGTCGTTCATCTTATCGTGTGAATCTCGGTAATCCTGTAATCCTCTCTAACCAGTCTACGAACAAACCGTGTAATCATCTCTGGAATCTTCGCGGCTTTCAATCTTTAAGTTAAGCGGGAACAAGGAAATCGTCCGCTGCTGCTGCGGTGCCGCACGCCGCGATGCTGTTGGACGGTAAAGCGTCCCGGTGATCTTCGGATTGCCGGGGCGCATTTATTTTTGGTTGGGTGTTGAAGGTGGTTCGTATTCTTCGCCGGCGCCGACCGTGCTTTCCGTGTGAGACAGTTGCATCGTCAGCATGAGTGGCTTGTACTCGAAGGGCTTCGGGCCGCCGCGCGTGTTCTGGACCAGCATGACGAGATAATCCTGGTTTTCGCGAAACCTCCAAACGCTGCCACGCTGATTCATAATCACAAACAGCAGCACCTCGCCGTTTGCGGCCTTCATCTGGCCGACTAACGAACTGGCGCCGCCGTCGGTTCGCAGCAGCGTTCCGGTTTTGGCGATGACACTGCCGCGCCACGAAGTGCCAGTGAAACGATCTTCAAGCGTGCCGGGATCGATACCCGCGACAGGCATGATGGCCGCCGGCGTCAGGCCGTGCTTTTCCAACTCCACGCGCAGTGCGCGGTAAATCTTCATCATGACTCTCGGCGAGATTCGATTGACGCCGAGTCCACTCAACGAAGCAATCTTCAGATCGTCAGGCGCCAGACCGAGGTCAGACGTTAGCACTTGCCGCACTGACTCAGGTCCACCCAACGCTTCGCCGATGCGCTCGGCCATGAAATTATTTGAGTAGCACAAGAGCACTTTGAGAATGTCGACGAGCTTGCTCGATCGTTGCGTCAACAGCAGTTTCGCGGAAGGCGCGACCGGCGCGACGAGGACTTCTCCCATCACGGCGACGCTCGGTACTGTTTCCAGACTCGCGCGATCGTTGAGCAACGTTCGTTCATAGTTCCACGCGCGCACTGCTTCCGCGTAGCGCAAGGTTGCATCGAGTGTGTCGTACAGGCGTTCTCCAGAGCGCGAAGCCGAGGCGCTGAAGTTCATGGTGAAGCCAGGTGCGACGACGAGGTCGCCGGTTACCTGCTTGATTCCCAGTTTGTTCAGTTCGCGGGCGAGCAATACACCGTGCTCGTAGTGAAACGAGGGATCACGGCCTGAAACGTACAGGCTTCCGTTCAGTGTGCCGGTGGTTTTATCGAGCACGCCATCGGTCCACACGCCTGTTGCGAAGCGGTGGTCCGGTCCAAGCGTGCGTAGGGCAACCAGCGCGGTTGCGAGTTTCATTGTCGAGGCGGGATTGAACTGTTCGTTCTCGGCTTGTGCGGAAACAACCCTGCCGTCGAGCGTTTCGATCAGCACTCCCTGGAGTCCATAGAGCGGCCTCGCTGTTTCCGCGGGTGACGCTTGCGGAGAAGCTTCCGGTTGTTGGGCATAGCTCATCGAGCACAGCGCAATAACCGCCACAATCAGCGCAATCTGTCTTTTCATTGAAGTGCAGCTCATATCGGAATTGTGAGGAGAGCATCTTTGATGCTCAGCGGACAAGCCAGGATGCCGTCGAACATCATAACCAAAGTCTCACGTTGCCGGGTGAATTATTTTAGCCACTGATTACACGGATAGACGGCGGTCAGAATTCAGATCCGTGGCCATCCGTGTAATCCGTGGCTGAAGACCCAACTCGTTGACAAGCCCCCGACCCGCTCATAGAATCGCGGTGTTGACAAACTACAGTGCAACGCAATCAAGAACCCGTCACAGTTGAAAAAGTGGTTGCCACTCACAGAGCACGACGTAAAGAAATTCGGAAGCGGCTCCGTGAGTTTGAAGAGGTTTGGCGCAGAGGATCCGACGCGCGGCTTTGGGAAGAACTGGCCTACTGTATCTTCACTGCCGGCGCCTCTGCTCGCATGGGACTCAATTCCGTTGCCGCCGTCCGATCGCTGCTGCTTGACGGCGACTGTGAGGCGATGACGGCTGCGTTGAAGGAAAACGGCGCGCATCGTTTTCCCGTGGCCCGGCCGCGTTACATTGTTAGTACCAGAAACTATTTTCATGCCGACTGCGGTATGGCGCTGCGCAAACGTTTGCGCAGTTTCTCAGATCCGTTTGAACGCCGCGACTGGCTGGCCCAGGAAAAACAAGTCAAAGGGTTGGGTTACAAAGAAGCCAGCCACTTCCTGCGAAACATCGGCGTGAAGGGTCACGCTATACTTGATAAGCACGTGATGCGCTGTTTGGCTGAAATCGGAGTCATCGATACAGCCAAGCCGCCTTCGACGCGCAGGAAGTATCTCGAAGTTGAGCAGCAACTGGTTGGGTTTGCTCGCGACATCGGGGTAGATTTCGACGAGCTCGATCTGGTTCTCTGGTCCATGAAGACAGGAGAAGTTTTAAAGTAGGCCACAAAAAGGCACGCCAGGCGCATAATGAAGGTGAATCATGCAATGTAATAGCAAGACCAGTCTTTCCCGGATGGCGGCCTTCAGTCTGGCCGCCTTCATGCTTTGTTTTGCCTTTACCGGTGCGACGCACACCGCCGCCGCCGCTTCCGACAAGAAGGCTTACAACAAAGGCTATCGAGCGGTACGCAAAGGCGACTTTCCGGAGGCTGAGAAGATCTTTCGCGACTTGCTTAACAAGGACGCGCAGGATGTCGAGGCCCGGCTCGGTCTGAGTCTTGCGCTGCTGAAACAGAGAAGCCTGCAAGCCGCATACGACCACGCTGCGCGAGTGATCATGGTCAATCCACTCTCGGCGCGCGCGCATGCGTTGCTCGGCACAGCCATTCTCGGCGCCGGTGAGTTTCGCCTTTCCATCGAGGAGTTCAAGACGGCGCTGGCCCTCAACGAGAATGAGTCGCTGGCCGTAGCTGGTCTGGCGATGGTCGACTTTTATGAGAACCGTTTGTCGCTCGCGCTACCGCAACTGCGTAAAGCCGTGAGCATGGATCCGGAAGAGCCCGACTTTGTTTTCAACCTGGGCCAGGCCGCGGCCCGGAGCGAGAGGTACAAAGAGGCGGCCGATGCATACGAACGCTTTTTGATGATCTCGCCGAAGACTGATTTCGATCGGCGCGCTCGTATTCTCGGACTGATCGAATTTCTTCGTTATCTCGGCAAGCAAGGTTCGCTTTACGTGCCCACGGGTGAGAACCGCGCGTCAATTTCTTTTGAAGCGACTGACAATCGTCCCATTCTTCAGGTCCGCGTGAATGGACAGAAAGAGCCGTTACGTTTCGTGCTCGACACCGGATCGGGGATGTCGGTCATATCGGATCAAACAGCCAAGCGTCTCGGGATCAAGCCGATTGCGAGAGGCGGCATGGCGCGCGCAGTCGGCGGCGGCGGAAAATTCGAGATCGTCTATGGCTTTGTCAGCTCGATCGAGATTGGTACCGCCAAGATTGAAAACATTCCCGTCTACATTCGAAAGTTTTTCGACACTCACATTCCGGTCGACGGCTATCTTGGCCTGTCTGTCGTTTCGAAGTTTCTGACTTCGCTGGACTACGGCACGAGACGGATGTCTCTCGTGCGCCAGCATCAGACGAATGAGCTCGAGTCGTGGACCACAGTACGACGCCCGGAAGGAGTTCAAGGCCTCTTACCTGTTTTGCCTAACGACGTCGCGATCGAAGTTCCGCTGCGGACTACGTCGAGCGGGTTCCTGAGTGGCGAAGTCGGTCTCGATGGCTTTGATAAGAACGTCAACTTTATTATCGATACCGCCGCGAGTATCACCGTCATTTCGGAAAAGCTTTCGCAGGAACAACAGCTTCTCGATTTGCTCCAGCCGTCGAAGATGCGCGTGTTTGGCGCGGCTGGTGTGACAGAGGATGTGAAGCTGTTGCAGTTGCCGCGGTTGAGTCTTGGTTTGGGTAAACTCGAGAAGATCAATGCCGCGGTGCTGGATATGGAACCGGTAAATGAGACCGCGGGATTCACGCAGAGCGGTATTCTCGGTGGTAACTTCCTGCGGCACTTTCGTATATATTTTGACTTCGCAAGGGGGGCAATGCGTTTGGAACCGTTGAATCAAAAACCCAGGGGCGCCGAAACAATTAATCCGGAAGTGGTACTAACTCCATGAAGCAAGGACTTTATCTGGAGACGTCGGTGATCGGCGCCTACCTCGACAACGGAGAACCATTCCGGCGCGACTTGACGATCAGATGGTGGGAGCACGAGATGCCGGACTACCGCACGGTGATCTCGCCGTTAGTGGCATCTGAGTTGGGCCGTTTGAAAGAGCCGCATCGCACTTCGTACCTGAAACTCATTCGCGATCTGGAACAGGTTGATCTCACTGAAGAGGCAGCCATACTCGCGGAAGGTTATATCGCGCGCGGCATCTTTCATCGCAAGTACATTGCCGACGCGCTGCACGTGGCGGTTGCGTCGGTTCACAAAATCGATTATCTCGTGACGTGGAATTTCGGGCATCTGGCGAACGTGCGCCGGCAGGCACGAATCAAGCTGTTCAATACCGCGGCGGGTTTTTATGTGCCGATGATCGTGACGCCGGAGTTTCTGGTGTCGGAAGCAACGGAACGCGTTGGATAGATAAAACGAATGTATCGTCGTCCAAAATTTCTCGAAGTGCTGCACGCGATTCGCGAGGAGATGTCGCGCGAGGCTGACTACGATGTCGATCTGTTTGCCGAGATGGTGCGCTCCGGAATGCAGCCGTCACATGGACCACAGCGTGTCATCCGCGGCTTCAGGTCACGCGCGCCCCGCGCTGAAAATGGTAACGGCAAGCCCGCGAAGCATAGACAGCGCAAGCGCAGCGCGCAATAATACCGACAAGTAAACTATGAACCCTACTTTTGAGACGATCGGTTTAGAGCTTGCCAGCGAGAAGGCCTTTAACTATCTCGCAGAGCGAGCAGGGGACCAGGGCGAAGCTACACAACTCAACAGGCGCGGCGCTGTCCTGCACGGCCGCTGTTGGAAACTCGGAGAGGGACTCGAAGTTTGGACCGTCCTTTATGAATCAGGCAGCGGCGATCTTTTTTACGCCGATTGCCGTCCGGGATTTCGTGCTCGCTACACTCAAACGATCGCGCCGTGGGCACTGACTGAATACGACGAAGAAGGCGAGGCCATCATCCACGGCTATCGCGAAGGCACCGATTGCGAAGTTCTCTTCGAGTTACAAAATCTCACCGAGGTTGGTCCAGCCGGCTTTGGCGCGCAGGAGCTGCACATCGGTCTTTGTGGTCTTGCTTATCGCGCGCGCGTGCGCCGCGGGAAAACGAAGACGCGTTGGATGCCACTCGAAAAAGCCGCGCCAGCGCGGGCGGCGCACGAGAACGATTGGAGTTTGTCCGGCCGCGTGATCGCTTTCAAACCTTTGAAGAACCCGCTTTCGGGAGGCGAGCTCTTCTGGATTCACCTCGATCTCGAACGCATCAAGCTCGAAGTGCTCGTCAACCAACGCGCCCTGCGCGGCGACTCATTGACTGTCGGCGCCACTCTCGATGCCGAGGTTTGGCTCCAGGGACACGTGCTTGACGAACACGCGCTGCGCTCACGGTATGAGGGCGTCGATTACACCTGCTCGCGCGCGAGTTTCTGGAGCGGACTGAGACGAAGA
>DASSEB010000239.1:0-12750 GCA_035696765.1 Pyrinomonadaceae bacterium
CGTTGCATCGCGCCGTTGGAGTCAACGTTCGTCATGACGTGAGCGGGCACGTTCACATCTGAAAACTGTTGGACCAGCCGCAAGCCAAGCGCGAGGATACGCGTCGCACGCGCCCGCGCGGCGCGATCGACGAGCGTGTCCCAATTAATTTCAGGCATCGCGCGCAATGATTCCGCCAGCGCGCTGATCCACTCCAGACGCCGCCAAAGGTGCTTGGTTCCGTGCATCGACTGGTAAAGCACTAAGTCCTCATTGCTGAAAGTTTCTACCGGCGTTCCGCTCACAGGTACGGCTTGTAGTCGCGACAACACCTCCTCTGCTTCGACTTTGAATACAAAGCTCCGCGGCGCGAGGTCCCAGTGAAGGTCGACGACGGTAAACCAGTCGTCGCGCATGAACTGTAGCTCGCAGTGAAAGTTGAGATGTGAAGACAACTGCGCAGGCGTGAGATCCGGGTACATGTCGTAGCCGAGCGATTCGAGTAACGTTCTTGCCTGCTGGAAATGTTGGCGATCAATCAAGAGATCGATATCGCCGGCCTGCCGTAAGGAGATCTCGCCGTAAGCCATTTGGGAGAGCAGCGGTCCTTTAAAGATCGCGACCGGAATGCCGTGCTCTTTGAAGAGCTTGTAAACGCGCAACTGTTTGCCGATCAAATGCAGCACGGTTTGCGAGTTCGCGACTGACTCGCGTTTCAAACGCGCGAGGACGTGACCGGGAACAAGATCGCCGCCCAACGCGCTCAAATGTTTTTGCAGGAGAGGCAGAAGTCCGTGCGCGTAAGCTGTCGCGGAAACGTAGTCCCAATCCAGCAGTTGTCGCAGCAGACGGCGTAGCTCCGCGTGTTGAGCGGCATCAAGCCCGCGACGCGCGATGCAGAGGATCAGATCATTTTCCGGGCGATTGTTCATCGTGAAAAGCTATCCACAGATTCTGTTGACATCATCTGCCGCGACCACGACTCCGCATAGAGTCCACTCTGCTCGAGCAAGCGGTGATGACTGCCTGACTCGACAATCCGCCCGCGGTCCATCACGTGTATCACATCCGCGTGCATCGCAGTCGTGAACCGGTGCGTGATGATGATCGACGTGCGGCCGACAGCCAGTTCGCGAAAGCGTTCGAGCCAATCTGCTTCGGCCCACGGATCGAGCGCGCTCGTCGGTTCGTCGAGAATAATGATCGGCGCCTGTCTGAGGAACGCGCGCGCGAGCGCGATGCGTTGCCACTCGCCGACGCTGAGTTCGGTGCCACCCGCGAACCAACGGCCGAGGAGTGTTTGTTCGTGCTGCGGCAGGTGCGCGACGATCTCGTCAGCGCCGGCGGCTCGAATTGCAGCCCCGACCTGAGCAGAAGATGCTTGAACTTTCAGATCGCCGTACAGAACATTCTCCCGCACCGTCGTGTTGTAGTGAAACGGCTGCTGAAACAGCACGGTGATTAAGCGTCGCAGATCTTCCGTGGCGAAATCTCTTAGATCGCGCCCATCAATTTCGATCTGTCCTTCGTGCGGATCGTAGAAACGACAAAGCAGCTTGAGCAGCGTGCTCTTTCCCGCGCCATTCGGACCGACGATCGCCACGATCTTTCCGCTCGGAATCGTCATCGAGAAATCGTCAAGCGCTTTGCTCGACGCATCGGGATAACTGAAGGAGACATGGTTGAAAGTAATGCCCTGTTCAACTTTTCGAGGACCGGGCAACGGAGTGCCGGTCCCACAAACCATCTTCGGTTGGAGCGAGAGAAATTCGAAAAGGTTTCCGAGAAAGAGACTATTGCCGTAGAGTTGGCCCGCGTTCTCCAGCAGCGTCCGCATCAATCCCTGACCCTGATTGAACGCTGCGTAAATGAGCGCCAACTCTCCGAGCGTGACCAGCCCTTGCAAAGCTTTCCAAACCATCCAGCCAAGCGCGAGCGCAACGATTAGCAGCGCTATTAAACTCGCGCCGAGCTCTGCGAGACTTTGCCTGCGCGTCAACTGTAATCGCTCACCGCGCAAACGTTGCCGCACGTCGCGATAGTTTGATTGAAAGTATTTACCGAGTCCGAAGAGCCGGAGCTCGGCGGCCGCTTCGGCGGTCGTCATGATCCAATCGTAGTACCATGCGCGGCGATCGTCCGCCGTCGTACGTTGCCGCCACTGGTACTCAGCCAAAGCGTAATGGACCACAACGTAAAACGCCGGCAGCGTGCTCAGCAGCAACGCCAACGCCAGCCATGGTCCAAGCGGAATGAGGATCGCGCCCATCGCGAGAAGCGTGATGCTGTTTTGCAGCAACGCGCCAAGGTTGCCGAGCAAAGCCACCGGCCGGTACCGTGCTTCAGCACGCGCGCGATGCAGGTGATCGTAGTAGTCGGAAAGTTCGTAGAAGGCGAGGTCGGCAGTAACGGATTTTTCATGAATGAGCGAGGTGATGTGGTCCTGCAACAACTCGGCCTGCACAGTGCGCACCCAATTGATGCCGCCACGCACGACTTCCATCAACAGCAGAATGCCGCCGAGCAGCAACAACAGCAGCACAACATGCCCGACATCCGGACTCCCGCTGCGCACCCCTGCGACAACACCATCGACGACGAGCTTCGTAAGATAAACAGTAGCCGCCGGCAACAGCCCTTGCACGATCAGCAGCGCGATCCAGGCCACAGTCCACGGGCGCGCCACGTCCCAAACGAGTTTCAGAGCGCGTGGCAGGTAAGGCAGTTGGGCCAGTGCCTTGCGCAGTTTCGAGCTGAGGATTTTTATCGCACCAAACATTTCCTATCGACTCAGCTTGCGCAGTTGTGCAGGTGAAAGAGGCACGCCAAAAAAAGTTGATTGTTTGAAACTTGCTTTCGGATGCTGGTGATCTCGCGCAAAGAAATCCGTGTCCCAGCGCCAAACGTAATCGTCTTCAATTATCTTCGCTGCCAATCGCAATTGAATGCGCTCGCCTTCCAACATCTTCACTGGCTCGGAAAAAGGAAACAGCCCGTTGCCGTAGATCAGTTCGGGCGCGCCCGGATGATTTGAAAAACCGATGTCACCGACCAACTCCGAATCAAACCACACCGCAACTCCGTGCGCGGTGCCGTTTCGCGCTGCGTGGAAACAAATCTCAGCGCGAATGTCAGGAGTGTCTACTTCGTAGTAATCGACCGTGTTCCAACAAACAGGATCTGACAACAACTGCTCGGGTTTTATGCGCGTCTTCCGCCACGTATTGGTGACGAGGCGCGTCCCTGCGGACAGATCCAGATCGAAATTGTTGTGCTCCCACGGGCCGATAATCTCTTCGTACCGATCAGGCGCTTCGACAACTGCGGCCCAGAGAATATCGCGGCGCGGAATGAGCACGCCGCCACGCGCCAACAGCCGCGCGCGCGCGTCGATGATCGATGGAAGGTGTAGTTGAAACCACGGCAACACTCCGCGCAGATCAGAAATGATTATGGTAGCAGGCTCAGGCAGATCGATCTCGGTTGAAAGACTTTCGAAGAACTCAATCCGATCTGCACAGCTGTTTGCGGCTGCAAGTTCACGCGCCAGAGTGATCACGCCCTCAGGTTCCACGGCGTAGACACGTCGCGCGCCGAGCTTGCACGCGAGCAGCGCAAACACGCCCGGCCCACTGCCGAGATCCATCACCACTGAATCAGGCTTCACGGTATAGCGCAACGCCGCCGCGTACGCGTCCATCCGCGGAGCATCGGCAAGCATTTGTCCGTAGAAGCGAAGACTATACATAAACCGCGGATACCACGGATTTAAAATCCGACAAAATCCGTGTACACAGTTCCGGGATGTGCGCTATGTCTGAATGCGGTGTCACGCGTCGCACAGGAACGTTATTCAAAACGCGCGTCAACAACTCAAACTCCCGCGCGCGCATTTGCTTATCCATCAACTTCGTCGCGTAAGTGTTTGCAATCAGCGACATCAAACTTTCTGACTTGTCGAGGGGTTCGACAAACGGCGCCGCCGGATCCTCGCGCCGCCCACCGAGCAGATAGATCGCCGCCAACGGCAACGCTTGATCTTGAAATCGTTCGCTGAGATCGAGGCAACGCTTGTCCCAGTTCGGCGTGAGCTTGGGCAACAGCGTTTCACTTCCGTAGAGCGCTTTCACCGACGCGGGCCACAAACGAATGCACGGATAAGCCGGCCGAACGAGAAACTGATCGGCACGATCGTCAAGCGTCACTACGTCTTCAGCGAGAATGCGGTAGCCGCGATCTGAAAACGCTGCTGCCGTCGTCGATTTGCCGGATCCTGCCGGACCCACCAGTGCGACAGCTTCATCGCCGATTGCGATCGCGCTGGCGTGTAAACAAACAACGCCTCGCAACAGCATGACGAAACCCATCACTGGTCCGAGCAGGTAAGTAGCCGCATCTTCCAGCGTCAAAGGCTCGGCCCATTGCGCCCAAACCTCACCACCTTCCGCGTCAACTAAAAACTCAGTCCGATCGGTATAAGTAAACCTGTAGTACCTTCCGTCGAGCACACGAAACACGCGCAACACGGGATTACCGCATTCGTCTTCGTAATCTGCGGCGTACGTTTCGATCTGAGTTGTAGCGACGTCGTGAAGCCACGACGGAAGCGAGCCGAACGAGACACGAAGATCTTCCGGCGCGTTTGCAGAGGCTGCCACCCCGGGAATTATTTTATTGGCGACTACTCCGAGACCATAGATCGAGCACCGGTAAGGCATGAATTGAGGCGTAGTTATTTACATGAACTGCCGGACGTCGGGTGTTAATTGGGAGGCGGATTAAACGCCTGTTTTAGGACCTGCGGCAGAGCCGCCGCCACCGTCTAAGTTGCCTTTCGGACCAGCGTTCCTGGTGATTTCGCGAATGTTTCCGTAAACGATTACTTCCGGTTTGTGATAAGGCTTTTTAGTCTCCTGCACTTCGGCCTGTGTATCAGTTTCCGGTTTACGTTCCATGAAATTTTCTCCGTTTAGCAGTCTAGGCGATTGAGGTTTTCCACAAAACGCTGTCGCGATTTTTGTTTGCCGTGATTCGTCGATCAATTGGCTGGGAGTTCGTAAGCCAATAGTTCAACGCGAATACTCGCAGGCTGGCCCAGAGGCCGTCGGGTGTTTGTTCATCCGCTATCGAGCGCCGGAGATTCAGGTCAACAAAATCCCTGAGCTGCGGATTGACCTCAAAACTGTCGAGCCATCTTACACTAGCGTGCCTTGCCAATTGAAGAGCGGGATTGCCGGCGAGCGGCGTCTTAGGACGATTAAGTACGGCGGCGGGTAGCCGGTCTTTCATCGCGACCCTGAGAATGTGTTTGTTTACACACCACGGCACCGCCGGTATCGCCAGGAGATACTCGACCAGTCGCAGATCCATGAACGGATGACGCAACTCGAGATCGAGTTTGGTCGCACCCGAATCGTAACCTTCGAACAGCGGTGCCCAGACTTTCGACTTCAGAAACTGCAACGCCGCAGGACGTCTTTCGACAGCATGAACACGATCGTTCGCAGACTCTTTCACGCGCGCATCTAGATTCGTTCTCTTCGCGAATGATTTATCAATCCAGTCTGGGAAGAAAGAATCCGATCGTTCCTTGCGAAGCATCCGTTTAATCCGCGTGCGAAAGCCGATTGGCGGCAGGGCTCTTTGCGTCCAAACATACCAGCTCGTCGCGGTCGCGAGATCGTTGAGCTTGAGACTTTTCGCAGACGATCTGAAATACGAGCTAAACGGCTCAGTCATAAAAGCGTCGCCGTCAAAACCGGTGAGTGCAACCGGGCCGTGAGCAGCGCACAATCTCAAGAGATTGTGAAACTGCGCTGTGAGTGGCGAGAGAAGGAACGGCTCGGGTTGATCCATGTCGCCGGCGACTTGCTCGTCGAACAACGAACATCGATCCGCCACCACGTAACTGATCGGGATGCCGAGATGCTCCGCTGCCGCTTTCGAATACTGACGCTCTTCGTCCGGGATCAAGTGGTCGTAAACAACTGTGCAGGCCTGGACGCGTGAAGAGCCGAGACATTCGCACGCGAGCACGGCGACACTGGTTGAATCGAGCCCGCCGCTCATCGACACTGACACGCGATCAGTTCGCAGTCGATCGTCCACCGCCTGTGAGAGCAGTTCTAAAAAACGTTCGACATACGAATGACGATCTCGAAAATGTACTTCGTTCGGAACGGCGGGCGTCCAATAGCGACGAATCGTCATCGACCCTTCACGGAATGTGAGACTGTGCCCCGGCGGCAAACGCCGAATGTCTTTGAACGTCGTGCTCGAGAGATCCTGATTGAGTCCAAACACGAGATAGTCGCCGATGGCGATCTCGTCGAGGGCGTCCGAGACTCTCGCGTCGCGTCGTAGTTCGTTCAAATTGTCGCTGAAGATGAAGTCGTTGCCGGCGCAGGAGTAGAAGAAAGGTTTGACGCCGAAATGATCGCGAGCGCAGAAGAGGCGTTGCGAGCGGTTGTCCCAGATGGCGAAGGCGAAGTCGCCGATCAGATGTTTGACGCAGTCTTCACCCCACGCTTCGTAAGCGTAAAGAATCAACTCGGCGTCAGTTGGCGATTGATTTAAAGCGACTTTTCCTTTGAGCTTCTCAATCAACTCTTCTCGCCCATCGATGCGGGCATTAGCGAGACGCAGTTCGCCGCGGATGAACACGAATCAGATCTCCTTCTGTGAAGATCTGTGAGTGACTTCGACCAGGCCCTGCGTGACGAGATTCTCAACGAGCGCGAGCAGATCGTCGCGAAGCACGTCGCGGTCGACATCGTATTCCTGAACGAGCGTGTTGTAAGCGGCTTCGATCGAATCTGAAGCAGTGAGAACGGAGAGAAAGCGCGTGCCAACGGAGTCGAGACCGTAGTATCGCTCGCTCTCGAGATTTAGAATGACAGATTCATCCTGCAAGTTGGAGATCAAGACGTCGTCCGGCACTTTGACACTGTCGGAGAATGAAATTGTCATGGCCGCGCATTCTAACAGAACCTATAATCCAATCCGTGTAATGTGTGCGTTTTAAATGCCGGCACTCAAGCTCTCAAAGATCAGTAAATCCTTTGGCCCGACCGTGGCGCTGGACGGCGTCGATCTCGAACTGCGCCGCGGCGAGGTGCATGCACTCATCGGCGAGAACGGCGCGGGTAAGAGCACGCTCATGAACGTCGTCGCCGGATCGCTGCGTCCGGATGCGGGATCGATGGAGATCGAGGGGCAAGTTTATTCGCCATCAAATCCACTCGACGCACGCACGCACGGCATTGCTTTGATTCACCAGGAACTCTCGTTATGCCCGCACCTCAGCGTCGCGGAAAACGTGCTGATGGGAATTGAACCCTCGCAGATGGGCTGGCTCGAGCGCGACAAGCTCATCGCCAGGACCAACGACGTGCTCACGACTTTTCATCACGCAGACATCCGGCCGGAAAAGCGCGTCGGCGATCTTTCAGTCGCTGCGAGACAAATCGTCGAGATCTCTCGCGCGATCGCGGCCAACGCACGCATCATTTTGATGGACGAGCCGACGAGCAGTTTGCAACGCGACGACGTCGAGCAGTTGTTCAAACTGATCCGGAAGTTGAGCGCTGAAGGAATCTCCGTGATCTACATCAGCCATTTTCTCGAAGAAGTGCGCCAGATTTCGGATCGCTTTACCGTCCTGCGCGACGGCCGCAGCGTCGCGACTGGAGAGATTGCAACCACCACCGACGATGAGCTCATCGCAAAGATGGTCGGTCGCGCGCAACAGAACCTGTTTCCGGTCCGCTCTGCAACACCCGGCGAAACCATTCTCGACGTGCGAGATCTTGCGTCTCCACCGTTGCTGAAGAACGCGACTTTCGAGCTTCGTCGCGGAGAGATTCTCGGCGTTGCAGGCCTGATGGGTTCGGGACGCACACCGCTCTTGCGCACAATCTTCGGACTCGAGCGTCCGGAGAGTGGCACGATTACGGTGAACAAAAGATCTCTTTCGAACAGGCGCAGCACGCCCGCGATGCGTTTAATCGAGGGCGTTGGTTATCTCAGTGAAGACCGCAAAGGCGACGGCTTGACGTTGAACCAATCGATCGCCGACAACGTTACGGTTACGAGATTCAATTCGTGCTCGCGCTTCGGCTGGCTCGATCTCGGCGCGCAGCGCAAACAAGCAGAGAAACTTGTCAACGCGCTCAAGATCAGAACGCACGACGTGCAGCAGGAAGCCGGCGCGCTTTCGGGCGGCAATCAGCAGAAGGTCGTCGTCGCGCGGCTGCTGCATCAGGATGCGGACGTGCTGTTGCTCGACGAGCCGACTCGCGGCATCGACATCGGCAGTAAAGCGCAGGTTTATGAAACAATCGCAGCCTGCGCCGCGCAGAACAAAGCGGTGTTAATGGTGAGTTCGTACTTGCCTGAGTTGTTTGGGATGTGTGATCGATTGGCGGTCATGAGCCGCGGAAAACTTTCGGAAGTTAAATCTATTGATCAGTGGACTCCGGAGTCAGTGTTACAAGCCGCAATCGGGGCCGCGGATTTACACGGATGAAGAGGGATATGAAATCAATTTTGATAGTAGCCATTTGTTTCCTTGTCACGCAGGTTTTTGCGCAGGCGCAGACGCCGCTTCAGGAGATGGTCAGCACGGAGCAGGCGTTTTCGAAGACGGCCGAGGAGAAGAACATTCGGGATGCGTTTCTGGCGTTCATCGCGGACGACGGATTGTTGTTTCGACCGGGCGCTGTTAACGGGAAAAAGTGGTTGCTCGATCATCCGGCGCCCGCGTCGGACAAAAAACCACTGCTCGCGTGGCAGCCATCGTTTGCGGGGATGGCTGCGTCGGGTGATATGGGTTTCACGACTGGTCCATGGGAATTCAAAAACGACATCAAGGATGAGAAGCCTTCGGGCTACGGCCACTTCATGACTGTCTGGAAGAAGCAGCCGGGTGGTTCGTGGAAATTCGTCGTCGATCTCGGCATCAGCCATCCGGACTCGGGTGGACCACAGACGTCATGGCAACCGGCTGACACGGCTCAAAAGATAACGACGGTTAAGGCGGTGGACCAGGCAAGTGAACGCAAAGCCCTGCTCGTCCGCGATGTGAACTATTCCGCCGCCGGAGTGAATGAAGGTCTCGTCAAAGCCTTTCTCGCATTTGCCTCGCCCCAGGTAAGACTCTATCGCAGCGGCAACCTTCCTTTCTTCGGCCGAGAAGCTTCGGCAGACGCGCTAACAAAAGCCAAAGGCAAGTATACGTGGCAGCCGATCGGCGGCGACGTTTCTCGCGCCGGAGATCTCGGTTACACACACGGCACTTATGAAGTGAACGACGCCAGCAAAGTAGTCGAGCACGGCAGCTACGTTCGCATCTGGAAAAAAGAAGATGGTGTGTGGCGGATTGTGATGGACGTGATCAATGTTCACGAAAAATAACGACAGCCGCATCTTCCGAGCCCCGGGCCGCGTCAATCTCATCGGCGAACACACCGATTACAACGACGGTTTCGTTATGCCTGCGGCGATCGATCTATCGACGTGGGTCAAAGTCTCGCCTCTCGAGCAGCGCAAGCTGCAAATTCATTCTGAGAATTTCGACGAAGAGATCGAAGTCAATCTCGACAATCAAAACCTCGCGCGACGCGGTCATTGGAGCGACTACCCGGTCGGCGTCGCCGTGATGCTCGAACGCGCCGGACACCGCTTGCACGGCGCGCGACTGCACGTTCGCAGCGAAGTGCCGATTGGATCGGGGTTGAGTTCGTCGGCCGCGATCGAAGTCGCGACTGCCTGCGCGCTCCTTGCCAATTCCGGCTTGAAGATTGACACACGCGAGCTCGCGCTTCTTTGTCAAAAAGCGGAGAACGAGTTTGTCGGCGCGCGTGTCGGCATCATGGATCAGTTTGTGTCGCTGTTTGGCCAGGCGCAAAAGGCGCTGTTGCTCGATTGCCGTTCCCTCGAGTTTGAGCTTTTGCCGCTGCCCGACAACGTTCGTTTGATAATTTGCAACACGATGGTGAAGCACGAGCTCGCTTCAAACGCTTACAATGAACGGCGGGCACAATGTGAAGCGGGCGTGAAACATCTGGCAAAGTTTGTTCCGAATGTCGTAGCGCTGCGCGACGTGACGATCGAGCAGCTTGAAGAATTCGGGAGTGATTTGCCGGAAGTGGTCTATCGACGGTGCCGGCACGTGATCACGGAGAATGCGCGCGTGATGGCGGCGTCGCGAGCGTTGAAGCAGGGCGATCTGAGAGAGTTTGGGAGATTGATGGCCGAGTCGCACCGGAGCTTGCGCGATGATTACGAAGTGAGTTCTGAGGAGCTCGATTTGATGGTCGAGCTCGCGCGAAAGGTTGAGGGTGTGTACGGAGCGCGCATGACCGGCGGCGGGTTTGGTGGCTGCACGGTCAACCTCGTTGAAGATGAACATGTTGAGCAATTCAAACGAAGTGTCGCACCGGAATACGAGCGCGTCACTGGCTTGAAACCTGAGATTTACGTTTGCAGCGCTTCGAATGGCGCGGAGGAAGTGTAGACAGGATTTACAACCCATGAAACTAATCATCCTGGCCGCGGGTTACGCGACCCGCCTTTATCCACTAACACTGAATCAGCCCAAGCCGCTGCTGCCGGTCGCCGGTAAGCCGATGATGGAACACGTGCTCGACAACATCTCCACCATTCGCGATATCGATCGCGCTTACGTCGTCACGAACGCGAAGTTTGTGGGCCATTTCGAACGGTGGGCCGAAAACTACCGCCATCCTAATCTCAACTTCAGTTTCACCATCGTCAACGACGGCAGCACTGACGACTCGAACAAGCTCGGCGCGATCGGCGACTTGCATCTCGTCTTAACCAAACACGACGTCACCGACGATATCATCGTCGTCGGCGGTGACAACCTGTTCAGCCAGGACCTCGCTGAGTTTGGCGAATTCTGCCGGCAGAAAAACGCGCCCGTGACGGCCGTTTACGACGTCGGCGATCTCGAAAAGATCAAGAAGTACAACTCGATCGAGATCGACGAGAACGATCGCATCACCTTCTTCGAAGAGAAACCCGCAGTGCCCAAGAGCACGCTGACGGGCATCGCGCTCTACTATTATCCGAAGTCAACGCTGCCATTGATTCACCAGTACATCGCCGAAGGAAACAATCCGGATCAGCCTGGTCGCCTGGTCCAGTGGATGTACCAGCGCGTGCCGTACTACGTGTGGAAAGTGCCGGGGCTGTGGTATGACGTTGGTTCGAAGGAAACGTTGGAAGAGGCGAACCGAGTCTTTAGCGAACTGTGAACATAAGCAAAAAATACTTTGGCACGTTTACGGGCGCCGAAGTTTATCTCTACACGCTTTCGAATGATCTTGGGTTGGAAGTCGCGATCACTACTTACGGTGGCGCGATCACGTCGCTCAAAGTTCCCGATCGCAACGGCGCTCTCGGCGATATCGTGCTCGGCTTCGACACGCTCGAGGAGTACACCTCAAACGCGCTCTATTTCGGTGGCTTAATCGGGCGTTACGCCAATCGCATCGCTCTGGGTAAGTTTTCACTGAACGGAGTCGACTACCAACTCCCGCAAAACAACGGCGCGAATCATCTGCACGGCGGCTTCAAAGGTTTCGACAAGCGAGTGTGGAATGCGAGCGAGGAGCTGAAGAGCGACTCGGCCGTTCTGCATCTTTCGTACTTCAGCGAAGACGGTGAAGAGAACTACCCCGGCAATCTCAGCGCGTCAGTTGCTTATAGCTTGTTTGAGAACGAGCTGAGCATCGAGTACCGCGCGACGTCCGATCGAGACACGATCGTTAACCTGACCAATCATTCGTACTTCAATTTGAAGGGCGAAGGAACGATCCTGGACCACGAGTTGATGTTGAGTGCCGATAGCTTTACTCCGGTCACCAAAGATCTGATCCCGATTGGCGAGATTAGATCGGTATCAGGCACGCCGATGGATTTCCGGAAGAGTAGAGCCATCGGATCACAGCTACATGACGAGTACGATCAACTCGGCTTCACCGGTGGTTACGATCACAACTTTGTTTTGAACGATTGGAATGGTGCGCTGAGATCTGCCGCGCGTCTTTATGAACCAACAACTGGCCGAGTGCTCGAGATGCTGACGACGCAGCCGGGCATGCAATTCTATTCCGGCAATTTCCTCGACGGGAGTTTTGCTGGGAAGCGTGGATTTGTTTACAAGAGATATACCGGCCTCTGCTTAGAGCCGCAGCACTTTCCGGACGCTCCGAATCAGCCAAACTTCCCACCGACCGTGCTGCGCCCCGGCGAGGAATACAACCAGACGACGATCCTGCGCTTTTCAACTCTGTAGACCAAAATCCGTCCAAAATCCGTGTTCATCTGTGTTCGTATGCCCTGATCGCATCCTCATGCCGCAACGTCAACCCGATATCGTCCAGTCCTTCCAACAAACAGTACCGCTGAAACTCACCAACATCGAACGACGCCGAAAAATTTTGCGCATCTTCAACTGTTTGCCGCTCGAGATCGACAGTCACCTCATAACCTTCCTGAGACCGAGCGCGATCCATGATCTGCGCGACCTGCGCCGCCGGTAACGTGATCGGCAGCATCCCGTTCTTGAAGCAGTTGTTCGCGAAGATGTCGGCAAACGATGGCGCGATGATGACGCGAAACCCACACTCGCCGAGCGCCCACGGCGCGTGCTCGCGCGATGAACCACAACCGAAATTTTTACCGGCCACGAGGATCGACGCGCCCTGGTAACGCGGCTGGTTGAGCACGAAAGACGGATTCGGT
>DASSEB010000240.1:0-6893 GCA_035696765.1 Pyrinomonadaceae bacterium
TCATGTAATCATCAACTGTTTGGCCCATAAGTTCCGATGGCGAGTCTGTGATCGAGAGCGATTCGGTAAGAGGGCGCGTACAATACGCGTACATCGAGGAGCCTAAAATAGACCAAACGAGCCTACATCAGCCTAAAGCGCCGGTGACGTAAGCTCGTTACAGTCAACAAGATCCGTTGATTTCAAACCACTTCCGCGATTCGGTAGGCGGCCCTGAAAAGGCCGGCGTCGGCGGTTCGATTCCGTCCCTGGCCACCAATAATCGATAACTCAGCGATAGCCAAAGGCAATCAAATCTCCTCGCGCGTACAATACGCGTACATCGGCCTCTTTCTCGGCGATCTGGTTCGCTCCGTAGC
The DNA here is from genome assembly GCA_035696765.1 of Pyrinomonadaceae bacterium. Taxonomy (GTDB): domain Bacteria; phylum Acidobacteriota; class Blastocatellia; order Pyrinomonadales; family Pyrinomonadaceae; genus PSRF01. Next base: position 360 of record DASSEB010000240.1, read on the forward strand.
GTATGAATCAACCTCGTATCGCTGCAAAGATTACTTTTTTCGGGGCCGCCGAAGGTGGTCGTGATGTGCTTCCCACGAACCTCTCGAGCGGCCAATATCGACCGCACATCGTTATAGATCCCAATCAGCTCAGGGCCGTGACCGCTGACGGCGTTCCTGAAGAGACGTACCTCGGCGTTACGTTCGTTAATGGCCCGGCACAGGTTCTTCCAGGACAATCATTTTTGGCTGAACTTGTGTTGATGTATTGGCCCAACGTCAAATATGAGGGCCTTATTCCGGGTGTTACTTTTACAATTCGGGAGGGCCCGCAGACCGTCGGTTATGGTCGTGTCGAATCAGTTCTGGCGGACGGCATAATCTAACCCGGCGACCTTTTGTGCTGCTTTGTGGCCGAAATACTTTAGGCAAACCCATCCTTCTCCAATCCCGCGTGACGTTTCCTTCTCACTCGCCACTATAGCTTGAGAGTCGATTTGGTTCTCACTGGAGACGCTTACAAGCGTCGCCTGGATCAACTTTAAGAAGGAGATCGCCATGCTACAAAGATCTGCAATTATTTCTTACCTCAATCGTGTTTTGTCCGCGGAACCTCGAGCAAGGTTACTTTTCACTCTGTTTCTTGCTCTCGCCACAGTTCCATTCGTCGCTACACGCGGTCGAACTGCGCCCGCGAACAATCAGTCGAACTCAGTGCAACAGCCGGCACAGCCAACGAGCGACGAGTCCACTTCCAGGTTTCACAAGACCGCAAAGCCGGTGAAGGACCATTACATCGTCGTTTTGCGAAACGATACGAGTGAGCGCGATGTGAAATCTCTCGCCCGCGACTTTGCTCTCCGGTCTTCCGGGACCACTCAACATATTTACACACATGCAATCAAGGGATTCTCGATGCAAATGACTGAGGCCGCCGCGACCGCGCTGAGCCACGATCCACAAGTCGCCTACGTCGAAGAGGATGCTGAAGTCGAACTCGCTACTACTCAGTCAAACCCTCCCTCCTGGGGCCTCGACCGCATCGACCAGCACGACCTTCCCTTGAGCACAACCTACAATTACAGCAATGCCCAGACCGGCGCAGGCGTGAATGTTTACGTGATCGATAGCGGGATCAAAACGCTGCACACGGAATTCAAAAAACCAACTGGAGGTTGGCGCGTAGTCAACGACGTCGATTTCGTTAACGACGGTCAGATCGGCAACGACTGTAACGGGCACGGCACTTTCATCGCCGGAGTAATCGGCGGTAACACGGTGGGAGTCGCAAAGGGTGCAACGCTGCATAACGTTCGCGTTGCCGGTTGCGCTAACAATTCAGCCACGGCGTCGACCGTGCTGGCAGGCGTCGATTGGGTTTACAACCATCGAATCCTGCCCGCAGTCGCGAACATGAGCTTCGTTACAAACGTCAACTACAGCCTGGAAGACGCAGTACGCGCCTTGATCGCATCCAGCGTGACCTGCGTGGTTGCGGCCGGAAATAATGGTGTCGATGCGAAAGACACCACGCCCGCTCGAATCTCTGAAGCGATCACTGTCGGTTCAGTGGACTTGAACGACGGACGGACGATCGATTCGAACTTCGGCCCGTTCGTCGATCTGTTTGCGCCGGGTACCGGCATCTTATCTGCGAGTCATCTCGACAGAAACGGCAACGGAATTCTCGACGACACCATCGTTAATGGCGGCACGTCGGTTTCCGCTGCGCACGTCGCGGGCGTGGTGGCGCGTCTTCTTCAAGAGCAACCAGCACTGACGCCGGCCGCGGTGCAGGGCGCGATCAAAAACTGCGGCTCGCCGGACAAGGTAATCGATCCCGGACCGGGATCTCCGAACGTCTTGCTCTATTCAGAGATACACGTCTTCAAATTTGCGCAAGAGACCAACATGACGATTCCTGGAGACAGTTTCAGTTGGCAAGAAACCGGAGTTTCCCTTTGGACCAATGAATGGCTGGTCTTCAATGCAAACGGGCGTATAGATCTCCCAGGGCTTTTTGGTGGTCCAAGTGGACCGCAGGGCTGGAATAGAATTGAAAACACTGGTTTTCTACCAAACTCACGACCTTACGCGCTGATCGGCGAGACTTACAGCACCACGAATGGCTTCGAGCGCTTCTACATCGGGCAGAGTTTTGCTACGCCAATTTATCGAGGGAACCAGGTTGAGCCGCTCTTCGTGGCCATAAACGGTGACACCTCCGGCGCAACCGGCTCGTATAACTGCCAGGTCCAGGTATGGTCCACCGCGGACGATGTGGCTGCTGATTTCGTCGGTCAATCGGTGCCGGCGACTGTGTTGGCCGGCCAGCAAATGCCGGTGTCGATAACGATGAAGAACGTCGGGAGTATGACGTGGCAAACGGGCCAGTATTTTTACTTTGCAATTGGCCCACAACCTGACAACGGAACCTGGGGCACCGCACATCCGGCGCTTCCTTATAACGTGCCGCCGGGTTCACAAGTTACCTTTAATTTCAACGTGACTGCGCCGGCTACTCCGGGAACGTACAATTTTCAATGGCGGATGATCGACAACTGGCAGTGGTTCGGCGATCGAACGGACAACGTTGCAGTCTCGGTGCTTTCGCCGAGTAATCAGTCGGAGTTCGTTTCGCAAACGGTGCCCACGTCCATGGTCGGCGGTGAAGCTTACACGGTGACTATCAAGATGAAGAACATCGGCAATACCACGTGGGAAGCCGGAACCGGATACAAGCTCGGCTCGCAGAACCCGCAGGACAACACGACATGGGCCACCAGTCGCGCAGTTTTGACGAGCCCGGTTGCGCCGGGAGGAACTGCGGTGTTCACCTTCACGGTATGGGCCCCGGGCAAAGCGGGCTCCTACAATTTCCAATGGCGGATGTTGCGGGAGGGAGTCGAGTGGTTTGGGCCATCCACGCCCAATCTCGTGATTTCAGTGAAGAACCCTCCGTGTCTCTACTGTTGAGGTGGTGACCGGAGCGAGCTCAGCCACAAAAAAGCACGAAAGGCACAAAAGGAATTTTGTGCCTTGTGCTTTTGTGGCGAATCCTTCCGGAGGCAAAGTCGCCTGTTGTGAAAACATACTGCTTTCCTAACCTATGTAGTTAAAACGAGACATGCACCTGCCGTGTATTCAAGTGTCTGTTAGCATTGACGCCACGCGGATCTGGCGAGCAGAGGGAACAATAATTGCGAGCTTACTTGAATTCCACGTGGAGAGAAACAATGCAATCTTCGTCAAATGAGTTAGCTTTGGTGTTGCGACGTCTGGCCGAAATGCTGGAAGCAGGTGGGTCCGCGCTTGTGCGATTGTCAGGTGAAACGATTTTCATCCCGAGTAACGCCGACGTTAACTGTAAGTACGAAAGTGGCGAAGCATCAAAGGAACTGAGCATTCGGGTAACATGGGATCGTTCTTCGTCAACACTACAGCTGATCCATCAGCACAGCGATCGTGTTCAGGATACCTTAGGCAACGTATACGAAGTCTTCGTATACGGTGAGCCACGACTCGATGGCACTTGGGAAGGCTGGCTCGAATTTGTTCCACTCGATCCCGACCTGCCTTCGCGCCGTACCGAGCGCGAAACAACGCAGCCTGATTGGCAGGCTATCGAGTATTGGGCCACAGGATTAGAGCCGCTGTACCTGGCCGGCGCATTCGAACGCTCAATTGCCGGCCCTTCGTAATACATCTCTCAGCCACAAAAAAGCACAGAACGCACAAGAGCATTTTCCTGATTCTGTGCCGTTTGTGCTTTTTTGTGGCTAATTCTCAGGAAACTTTCAGAAGTCTCTCAGGACTTTTCACCGTCCACTGCCTTACTGTCCGCCGTTCGATTTTTTGACGAACACAGGAGCAGTAAATGGCAGCACAGATAATCAGAATTAAGTTGATCGTGGTCTTCATGTTACTGGCCGGGAGTATCTTCGTAGTTGTGAGCCAGCGCAGGGCGCATGTAACCACTTCGAGTTTCACACCGGTCATTCCGCGCGTTTGGGACGACGCGGAGATGGCCCATTTACAACTTCCGTTAACGAACTCCACCGCCTCACCGAAACAGATCTCGTCGGATTACTACTACCGCATACCGGTTCGAACGATCTACAAAAACTATCCCGTGTATGCGCCGGGACGGGAACCGGCGGGGTATCTGGATTGGCTCAAACAACAGGCGCCGGAATCCGCGTTTGACGCCAGCACGCTAACGACTGAAACGGATTGGATCCGAGCCGGTGAGCTTGTATTCGACTCGCCCGTTTTTTACGACAACATCGCACAGATCGCAGATGTTAGAAATCCGGAGTGGTACGCAAAGCTCGGCATTCCCGCGACAAAGGACGGCACCTTGCCATGGTTCCGCTACGTGATCAGGGAGAAAGGCAAAGTCGAACTCGGAACGCTTTCATGTGCGATGTGTCACACACGAGTGATGCCGGACGGCACTGTCGTCAAAGGCGCGCAGGGAAACTTTCCTTTCGAGCGCGCGGCCGCTCTGACTGTAAACAGATTCAAGCCCGAACAGGCGCTTGGCTTCGAGCGCTCTTTCTTTGGCGCGCCGTGGGTGAAGCCCGATCCTCTGGGTGAGATCCCACAAATGTCTCTTGAACAGATTGCCGAAATGCATTCGGCAATACCACCGGGAGTCGTTGCGCGACATGGCACGAATCCACTGTTCCCGCCACAGGTTCCGGATCTGATTGGAATCAAGGATCGAAAATACCTGGACCACACCGGTCTTCAACTGCACCGCTCCATTGCCGACATGATGCGCTATGCAGCTTTGAATCAGGGTGCGGACAATCTGGCGAGCTATGGCGGATTCATTCCTGGTACGAGAGACTTTCGCACCTTGCCGGATCCGTCGAAGCTGCTACGCAATAGTGATGAGCAACTGTATGCGCTCGCCCTCTACATCTATTCGCTCAAGCCACCGCGGAATCCGAATAAGCCGGATCGATTAGCGGCACGAGGTCAGAAAGTTTTTGAACGAGAAGGATGTGCTGCGTGTCATACACCGCCGCTCTACACCAGCAACGCGCTCGTCGCTGTCGACCAGTTCGAAGTACCTGTGGACCACCGGCAAATGTACGACGTTCTCTGGTCGTCAGTAGGTACAGATCCGCGGCTCGCGCTCCAGACACGACGCGGCACCGGCTACTACAAAGTGCCCTCACTCAAGGGTGTGTGGTATCGCGGGCCTTTGGAGCACAATGGATCAGTGGCGACTCTCGATGACTGGTTCGATCAAGGCCGTCTGAAAGATGACTATGTGCCAACCGGATTCAAAGGAGCGGGTGTGACTACTCGCGCTGTGAAAGGACATCGCTTCGGTCTCGAATTGCCGGCATCTGATCGTCAAGCGCTGATCTCGTTTCTCAAGACGCTGTAAGATCTGACAGCCACAAAAGCACAAAAGGCACAAAAGGTTTTCTTGATTTTTGTGCCTTTGTGCTTCTTTGTGACAATTGCACTTTACTGGTTTGAACTGAAAGGGGGTAGAATACAACACACTTTTAAGGACGCCCGGGCGTACAATCAGCCAATCGAAAACCACTAGATGGAGGAAAGTTTGAATAAAGATCCGGTCGGCTTGCAGACCGAACTGTCTGATGTGGTTGAGAATTTTCTGGTGGTGGGCATCGGCGCGTCTGCGGGTGGCGTACAGGCGCTCAGGGAATTCTTCGCGAACGTCCCTGCCCATACGCAAATGGCCTACGTTGTGATTTTGCACCTCTCGCCGGATCACGACAGCCAACTGGCAGAGGTGTTGCAAAGCGCGTCGGTGCTTCCGGTCACCAAGGTCGAACGATCCACTCGTGTCGAGCCTGATCACGTTTACGTTATCCCTCCGAACAAAGGACTGGAGATCAAAGACGGCCAAATCGACGTCACGGACGTGACAAGCAACGAAGTTCGTCGCGCTCCAGTCGACATCTTCTTCCGCACGCTCGCCCAGTCTCACGGCCAACGCGCCGTCTCGGTCGTGCTTTCCGGCACGGGTGCGAATGGCTCGATGGGCATGAAGCGCGTGAAGGAAATGGGCGGTCTCTGTATCGTGCAGGATCCGCGAGAGGCTGAGTACGACGACATGCCCCGGCACTCTTTAGCCACGGGTCTGGTGGACTACGCGCTTCCGATTGCGGACATTCCAGCGCAAATCATTGCGTATCGCGAACAACTAAAACGTATCCGCATCGCCGACCCACCCGGAGATGGAGTCAAGGAAGAGTCGGACGCTCTGCGCGATATCTTTACGCACCTCCGAATTCGTACCGGGCACGACTTTTCCAATTACAAACGCGCTACCGTCATGCGCCGCATCGCCAGGCGGATCGGCGTGCACGAGCTTCCGACCCTGACCGCCTACGCGCAATTCATCCACGACAACCCTTCCGAGGCCACCGCGCTGCTGAAAGATTTACTCATCAGCGTGACGAACTTCTTCCGCAATGACGAGGCCTTCGAGGCGTTGGAGCGCGACATCGTACCCAAACTCTTTAAGGGCAAGACCGCGATCGACAAGGTTAGAGTGTGGGTGAC
>DASSEB010000241.1:0-42474 GCA_035696765.1 Pyrinomonadaceae bacterium
CGAAGAGATGAAGAAGCTCTCTTCGTACGGTTATCGCGGCGACAAGATCGAGCAGCGGTACACTGATCTGCGTTTCGACGGCAAACTAACCTTCAACAAACTCACTGACGTTTACCACGCCGCGGTTGGCCACGACGAGGACCAGCCGGTCCACCTGCACGTGCTGGACACGAACATCTGCGCCACGCGTTGTGCGGAAGAGTACGGCAATCCGTGCCAGCGGTTCTGTCCTGCGGCTGTTTACGAAATGGTTGAGGACGGCGGAAACGGGAACCGGCGTTTGCAGATAAACTTCTCGAACTGCGTGCACTGCAAAACGTGCGACATCATGGATCCCTACCAGATCATTAACTGGGTAACACCGGAAGGCGGCGGTGGCCCAGATTACAAAGGCATGTAACCACGGATCAATCCGTGTTCTCTTCCTGTTTGATTTTGAAGTGCACGCGGCCGCGCATCACTTCTTCCAGCGCGATGCGCGTCGGCTTGTGTTTCTGCGGATCGATCTCGATGCGAGGCTGCGCGCCGCGCTGTAGTTGTTTGCTGCGCTTCGCGGCGAGGATTATCAAACGGTATTTCGAATCAACTTCCTGTCTTCCTTCCATTTCACCTTCAACCAACTCAGTCGTTGTTGCCACTCGGTTGCTCCTTCTGCTATCAAATCTATGATTGAATTACTCTTGTCCCGACATGAATTCTTTCATCACTTCGCGAACTAAACCCTCTTGCCGCACGCAGCGCGCCCGCTCGGCGTGAACGATCGACGCCAGTTGGCCCACTGCTTTTTCAATCTCATCGTTGATGATGACGTAATCGAAAGCCGAGTACTGCTTCAGTTCTTCCGGTGCGTTACGCAAGCGTACTGCGAGCTGCTCGGGCGTGTCTGTGCCCCTCGCGATCAATCTTTGACGAAGCACCTCGCGCGAAGGCGGCAGGATAAAGACGCTGACAGAATCCATCAGCAACTGGCGCACACTCGCCGCCCCCTGCACGTCGACTTCCAGAATGATGTCCAGCCCCGCCGCAGTCTGGTCCGCGATCTGTCTCTTAGCGGTGCCGTAAAAGTTTCCATGCACGCAGGCCCATTCAAGAAACTCGCCCGCCGCGACCATCTCGTCAAAGTTGTTTCGGCTTACGAAGAAATACTCGCGGCCGTTGATCTCACCAGGGCGTGGCGCGCGAGTCGTGTAAGACACAGAATAGCTAAGATTCTCCACAACCTCCAACACGTGGCGAATGATCGTGCCCTTGCCGCCGCCGGACGGCGAACTAACGACGAAAAGCGTACCCCTCGACGTGGTGTTGTTGACTGGTCGTGCCAGTTGCACTTCCTTCACTCTACTCGACATTCTGAACCTGTTCGCGGAGTTTTTCGACTTCTGCTTTGATGGCTAGTCCCGCTTCCTTGATCACCAGATCCGTAGATTTTGAAAGGGTCGTATTCGCCTCGCGGTTGAGTTCCTGCAACAGGAAATCGAGCATCTTCCCGGTTTCGCCGGGCGCATCGAGCGCCTCCTGAAACTGGGACAGATGGCTGCGCAGGCGGACCATCTCCTCACTGACGTCGCTGCGATCCGCCAGATAAGCGACCTCCTGGGCCAGTCGCACTGGATCTATCTCGACCATCTGGCCGCCGCGGTTGAGTAACTCGCCGATACGTTTTTGCAGACGCTGGCGATATGCATCAGCCAGCCCTACCGCGGACGATTCGATGACGGGCACAAGCGACTCGATCTTGCGCACACGATCGCGCAGCTCCTGTTTGAGTGCTTCACCTTCCTGCTCCCGCATCCGCTCGAGTTCGTTCAGCGCCTGGTCCAACGCTTGTTCGAGCGCGGTGATCATTCTCTCGTCGATGCCGTTTCGGGCCGGTTGAATCGCGCCGGGGATGCGGGCGATAACGTTGATGTCGAGTTGTCCGGCGATGTCGAAATCCTGCTGGAGCTGTTTCAACGCGCTGACGTAGCCGGCGATGAGCGGTCGATTGAGTTCGTAAGCGATCTGCGCGGCCCGTTCCATGCTGACGTTGACGTCGACGCGCCCGCGAGACAGCCGCGACGTGATGCGTTTCTTGATCGCCGGCTCGACTGACGACAACTCGGAACCGATGCGCAGGTGTATATCGAGAAAGCGATTGTTTACGGTCTTGAGATCGACGGAGACAGAGAAATCGTCTCCCGCCGCCATCCCTTTGCCGTATCCCGTCATTGATTTCATGTGTTAGTCCACAGATTACACAGATGCAAACTCTTCTTCTTCCGCAAATTGAAGTTCGTAGAGCCTTCGATATTGGCCGCCTTGCGACAACAACTCAGCGTGCGTACCCATTTCAATGATGCGTCCGGCTTCCATCACGACGATGACGTCGGCGCGCCGGACCGTTGAGAGGCGGTGAGCAATGACGAGAGTCGTGCGGTTCCGGACGAGATTGCCGATTGCTCGTTGGACCAGGCGTTCCGATTCGGCGTCGAGCGCCGACGTGGCCTCGTCCAAAACCAAAACGGGCGCATTAACCAGGATTGCACGGGCGATAGCAAGCCGCTGGCGTTGACCGCCGGAAAGAAAGATGCCGCGCTCGCCGACAATCGTATCGTACCCCTCGGGCAGTTCGCGAATGAAGTTGTGCGCAAAAGCGATTAACGCAGCCTGTTCGATCTCCGCATCGGTCGCTTCGGGTTTGCCGTACGCGATGTTGTGCCGGACCGTGTCGTTGAAAAGCACAGTTTCCTGAGTGACGAGAGCGATCTGCTTCCTCAAGCTCGAGATGGTTACGTCGCGAATATCAATGCCGTCCCACAGCACCTCGCCCGAGTTCGGATCGTGAAAACGCGGCAGCAGCTTCGTGAGCGTGGACTTTCCACCGCCCGACTGGCCCACCAGAGCCACCATCGTTCCGGCTGGTATCTTCAAACTCACGTCACGCAAAACGGAACGCGTCTCGTTCGCATAACCAAACGAAACGTTCCGCAGCTCGATCTCTTTCTTCAGTATCGGCAACTCTGCGGCGCCGGGTTTCTCCTTGATGGCCGCGTGCTCGTCCATCACTTCCCACACGTGATGCGCAGCGGCGAGTGCCTGCTCCATGCTGTTTTGCAGACGCGAGAGCTTGCGCATCGGATCGTAACTGCGAAACAGGAAGAACAGGAACGTAACGAATTGCGCCGTGTTCATGCGGCCCGTGATAATCTCCCGCTGTCCAAAGAACAGCAGCAGCACGACGAAGAGAATTCCGATCATTTCGATCGTCGGCGGTGAAGCGCCCGCGATACTCGCGCTGCGCAAGTTTGCACGCACGATTCTCTTCGCAACCTCGGTGAAGCGTTCCGACTCGCGTTTCTCAGCTCGATAAGCCTTGACGATGCCCTGGTTCGCGAGCGCTTCCTGCGCGGTGTCTGTCAGTTGTTTGCTGCCTTCAAAACTCTCGCGCGCAAGATTACGTAACGCACGTCCAAACTTCGCGGTCAGCACTGCGATGACCGGAGCAATCGCGAGCGAGCCGAGCGTCAGTCGCCAACTGTAATAAAAGGACGCCGAGAGAAACGCGATCAGCGTGAAGCTCTCGCGCAGCATGTCTCGAATCGTGCTCGTCACTGCCGTCTCGATTGCAGCGGCACTTGAGACGAGTCTCGACACGAGATAGTTGGTGCGATGTCGTTCGAAAAATGTGGCCGACTGCGCCAGCAGGTGACTATAAAGATCCTGTCGCAGCTTCAGAACGGCCGATTGGCCGATGCGAGCCATTAGATAGGTGGACAAGTATTCGGCGATCCCTTTGGCGATTGTGAAAACAACGAGGAGGATCGAGATCATTTTCCAGGCACCGAAGGGAGCCTGGGGAATCAAACGTTGCAGACCGAAAATTGTCGGAGTACGCTGGCCGACGCCTTGAACAAAGGCCTGATCGAAGATTGGGACGATCAAGCCGCCGATGGCGCTTTCGAGCAATCCGACGACAAGCATCGCCAAAGTGGCCAGGGTGAAGATTGGCCAGTGAGGTCTCAAATATTTTAACAGGCGGCGAAGATCACGCATCTCTGGTTGCGAAAATCTCTGATCAGTTGCTATAAGGAGGGTAGAAGACGGCCCCAAACTTAAAGCAAGAACTATACTTACCCCCGCTTATTTGCGTCAAGGCTGAGTGATTTACTCGATCTCCTTTGTTCCCGTGAACTCATCCAAATCGAATTCCCGGAATGAGTCTGCCTAATTTTGGGTTATAATTTTGACGGCTATCTTTTGTAATCAGATCCCCTCCGACAGGATCAGGACATTTGGCACAGCAAGCAACGACAAACACCAAGCACGCAGGTAAACGCCTTCTGATCGCAGATGACGATACCGACATGAGACTTCTTCTGGCCGAGTATTTTCGCCGGCTCGGCTTTGAAGTTGACGAGCGCGAAAGCGGCATGGCAGCACTCGAGGCCGCGATCGCCGGAAGATTTGATTGCTTTATCTTTGACGTCTCGATGCCGGGAATGTCAGGCATCGAGTTGCTCAAACGAGTTCGCGATCGAGGCATTCAAACTCCGGCGCTCTTTTTGACGGCGCACGACGCGCTGTCGGATAAAGTCGCCGGGTTCGAAGCGGGCGCCGACGATTACCTGGCGAAGCCGTTCAGCCCACGAGAACTCGAGTATCGTGTCGAGGCGTTGCTGCGGCGCGGTGGAGCGGCTCCTCAAGAGGACGATGGCGAACGAATCGAAGTCGGCAATCTTGTGATCGACAAGCGGCGTCACGAAGTCATGCGAGACGGATTTCGTGTTGACCTGACCCCGCTCGAGTTTCAGATTCTCGAACTGCTCGCGTCCGAGCCGGGCCGTGCCTGGTCACGAAACGCTTTACTCGATCGAGTCTGGAGCACCGACTACGAAGGCTATCAACGCAACATCGATCCACACATCAATCGTTTGCGTAAGAAGCTCGAGACGGATCCGAAAAATCCGCGCTATGTGTTGACGGTTCGTGGCGTTGGTTACAAGCTCAACGAGATTCCCTGATTAGCCACAAAAGGCACAAAAAGCACAAAAGGTTTTGCTGAACTGTCTGAGCCTTTGTGCATCTGAAGCAAAGCGATGTTGTGGTGGATTGGCGCAGGCCTCATTTTTCTCTGGGTTGTCCTCGAACTCTTCGCGCCTCGTGGGTGGATCCACCTGCTACTGCTCTCCGGAATCTGCGTCCTCATCGTGCAGATCGCCGCCTATCGCAAAACGAAATCCGTGTGATCCGCGGCCAGAATCGTCTTGACCTGCCCACTTCCTTCGGCAACAATGCGCCTGTTTGAGGCATCAAGAGCATTATAGGTCTAGCCCATCTTCCCGAAATTTAAGACTCAGGAGTTGTTTCACCATGACTTTCGGACGCATTGGTCGACACCTCGTTTTTGCGCTCAGCGTTTGCTTGCTGTTTGTGTCTGTGGCTGTTGCCCAACAGGATGTGGAACGCAAAACCGTTGCGATTACCTATCCTCTGGACGAAACGGTGACGGTCAAATTCCGCGGGACGACTTTGCTGCCACGTCTCAAGGGTGAGGCGAAGGTGAAACGTGCCGGCCGTCGCGGCACGCGCGTCGAATTGAGCATTGACGATCTGCCACGCGCATCGGAGTTGGGCGGCATCTACACAACTTACGTTCTGTGGGCCATCTCGCCCGACGGACACGTCGACAACCTCGGCGAGATCAAACGCAGCGGCAGTACGTTCGTAAACTCAAAGCTTGACGTAACCACTCCGCTTCAAACCTTCGCTTTGATCCTGACTGCTGAGCCGCATTTCCTGATGAAGGTCCCAAGCCGCATGGTCGTCATGGAGAACCTGCCGCCGCAGCGACCGAACGGCAGCCAGGTTGAAACTGCCGATGTGCGTTACATCGGCAACTCGAGTGATTACTTTCGTAATGCCCGCGTTCCCGAGTTGGCCGATCGCGAGTATCTCCAGACGCCCGTGTCGCTGCTCGGCGCTCGCCAGGCGGTGAGTCTTGCGAAGTATGCAGGAGCATCAGAGGACGCGCCCGCGGAATTACAAACTGCCGAGGACCATTTGCAGGCAGCAGAGAAGGCCTGGCGTCTGAATCAACCGCTTACCGAAGTCGATATGGAAGCACGGCGAGCGACTTCGTCCGGCGCACATGCCGAAGAGGTTGCGATGGCGCGTCGCGCGGCGCGGCTGAATCGCGAACAGATTCGGCGGCGCGATGAAGCGGTTCGCAGTGCGGAGCAGACCGCGGAGGCTTCGCAGCGCGAGGTGGCCCAACTTCGTGCGGAGCTCGAAAAAGAACAGCGCGCGCGTGAGTTGGCCGAGCGGGACCTTGGGACTGCAAATGATCAGTTGCGAGAGAAACGTGTCGAGATCGCTCAACTGCGCGATGAGATCCAGGTGTTGCGTTCAGACAGTGAGAGCGCAAAGCTCAAGCTCGCGCGACTCGAAGGCGAGAAGCAGGCTGAGGATGCGCGTGTTGAAGCCGAGCGCCGTGCGGCCGAGAGGCGGAGTGCCGAAGCGAACCTGAAAGAAACGCTTGCGAAGTACGGAACGCTCAAAGAGACGGCGACCGGATTTCGTCTCGTGCTGCCGGAAACAATCTGGACCAGTGCACGCGCGGCTACCTTGTCGACCGCATCTGCTGCCAAACTCGAACCGCTTGCAGCACTGCTCGCGAGTAATCCCGATTACCAGATCCTGATCGAAGCTTACACGGACAACAAGGGGAACGAAGTCACGCTACAACAGTTGACACAGGAGCGCGCTCGCGTGCTGTCTGATCGTTTTCAGTCAGCCGGTGTCGATCCGATGCGTATTCAGGCAAACGGTATGGGCGCGTCAAATCCGTTGGCGCCGAACACGACCGTTGCGGGCCAGAAAAAGAATCGACGTGTTGAGATAACCTTCACGTCGCCGCTCCGAAATACCGCGGCAAACTAAAAACAACGACCACAAAAAAGCACAAAAGGCACAAAGATCTTTTTTAGCTGGTTTGTGCTTTTTGTGCTTTTTTGTGGCTTAAAGTGAAAGATGTCCCCACTCGATCCGCTCGAAATACTTCAGGTCATCGGTTACAGCATCGGCGCGTTGCTGCCGCTTTGGATGCTGTTCCAGCTTGTTACTCACCGCAGCAAGCTGAGCAGCATCGAGCGGATACTCGCCGCGCTCGCGCTCACGATGGGTGGCTGGCACACGAGTAATCTCGTCGTCACGCTGCATAGTCTTTTCGATCTCGGTTTCGACACGTGGACCACTCTTTTACGAGTAGCTGACACGGTCGCGGTTGTCAGTATCACCTTCGCTTACTCGTTCCTGCTTCACGTTCATCTTCATCTCTGGGCCAACGCGCAGGGCCGGCCGCTGACGAAAAGCGAACGGGTGCGCGTTTATCTGTGTTACGTCCCGACCGTCTTTCTCCTTGTTGCTGTCCCACATGTTTGGAGGGGCGACTACGCGCCGATGTTCACGAAGCTGTCGTTCTTCGTGATCCCGTTTGCGTTCTGGATTGCTTACGTGCTCGGGCTGATCGCGTTGACCGAGTTGCTGATCGCGAGGAAGAGCCGGAACCGCAGCGAGAAAAGAATCATGCGCACTCTCGCCGCGTCGTTTATCGGCATCGGCGTCGTTATCGTTGCGGCGCTCGCCGCCGGTGTGGGCGAGGGAACGATCGCCGGATCGTATCTAAAGACCATCGCGAACCTCGGATCGCTGCTGCCGTCTGTGTTGCTCGCTTACTACATCTATCGTTACCGCTATCTCGAGATCATCATTGAAGAGAGTCTGATCGTTGTGACGTTTGCCATGGTTGTGCTGACGGTCTACCTGTTCGGCATCCGAACCATCGGCGACTGGATGACGCAGCGGTACGGCATCAGACCAGGGCTCGTTGAGGCGCTGCTTATTCTCGCGCTCGCATTGCTCGCCGCGCCTTTGCGAGGCTGGCTGGCCCAACGCTTTCACAAACTCTTCGAACGCGAAGCGGCGCTTTACAAGGAGATTGTCGCTCGCATCGGATCTTACGCCGGACAGTACAAGGACCTTTCTGACCTTCTACACTTCGTCGAAGAACGCACCACCGGCGCGCTCGGTTTGCGACAACTCAAGATCTTCGTCGGCGACTCTGAGCCGTGGGTAAAGTCGGTGCTCGAAACATCCAAAGAGAACGACTTGCAGCCTGTCGAGGATGATCCGGTGCTCAGCGAGCAGGGTTTCAAACTCGCCTATCCGTTGCGACGCGAAGACAAAGTTGAGGGCTTGCTGGCGGTCGATGCAGCTTCCGGCATTCTTAGCTCCGATGCCCGCTCCATACTCGGCCTGCTTGCCGATCAGATCGCGATTGCGATTGACGACTCGCGCCTGCTGGGGGAGAACTTGCGCCTGGAGCGAGAGCTTGCTGAACGCGAACGTTTAGCCTCGCTCGGGCGCATGGCCGCAACTGTCGCGCACGAGATCAAGAACCCACTATCTGCCATAAAGTCGATTGCGCAAGTGATGCGAGAGGATGAGAGTCTGCGCAACGAGTATGAGCGCGACCTCGGGTTGATTGTTGGGGAGACAGATCGACTCAGCCAAAGCGTTACGCAGTTGCTCAACTTCGCGAGGAAAGAGAGTCCGGCAGCGCAGCCGTTGAGTGTCGATGAGTTGTTACGATCCGTGGTGGATCTGTTTCGAGCGAACGCGAGAGAGCAGGGGATTGTTCTCGACTACGAAGTAAACGTCGAGGCGGAGCTGGCGGGAAAATCAGTTTCGGCCTTGCGTGACGCACTCTCGAATTTGTTGCTCAACGCGTTGCAGGCTACACCGCAGGGTGGGAAAGTTGAGCTGACTGCCGCGGCGTCGAATGGTGATTTAGTGGTCAGTGTGCAGGACAGTGGCTCAGGTGTGCCGGCCGATCTGCGTGAACGGATCTGGGAGCCGTTTTTTACGACGAGACAGCGCGGTACGGGATTGGGCCTGGCGATTGTGCGTAAGCGCGTGCAGGAAGTCGGGGGATCGGCGTCGCTCGAGTCAAACAACGGCCGCGGTGCGTTGTTCCGGGTACGTGTACCACTGACATGATGAACGGGAACTTTATTCACGAGCGTGCGTGTTGGTTGTGACTTTCGATGCAAAGGAGACCATCCATGAAGAACCGAAGATTGTTGGCCGCGCTGATACTCGCACTCTGTTGCATAACCGGCGTTCAAGCTCAGAACAGCACTACCGCTCAGCCCGATGCTAAACAGGCCGAAACCAAAGACGACGAAACAAACCTCGAGACACAACTTTATTTGATCGTCGGCACCAACCAGGACGTCGTCGAATCGAAACTACCTGCATCACTCGATCCCGTCGTCAAACAACTGCGCGCAACGTTGCCGTTCAAAAACTATCGACTCGCGGCCACGTTGATCAATCGCGTCAAGAACGAAGGTCGATTGGACTTGAGCTGGATCGGTGGTCCATTTGCCTCGCCGTCCGGCGCAGCGACAGCGTCGACTCCGAGTTTTAGCCAGTTCAAGGTGCGACAAGTACGTGTTGTGCGAACCGCCGAAGGGCAGCCGTTTGTGCAGATGCAGGGATTCAGTTTTGGCGCGCGCTTTCCGATTCAGACGATCGGCGCAATTGCTGCGAACGGTGCTATCGCCCCGGCCTTCAACTACGAAAACACCGGCCTGGCCACCGACATCAGCATGCGGGAAGCGGAACCGGTGATTGTCGGCACGCTCAACGTCGGTCCATCAGGCGATGCGATCATCCTCGTCGTCTCCGCAAAACGAACCCTGAAATGAGCTACGGATTTACGCGGATGAACACGGATGATTCTGATCCGTGCCCTCCGTGTTTATCCGCGGGTTCTTTCAATGTGTGTGGCACGCGACGCGCTAGGAGTTTAGGGCCGCACGGCCCTAAACTAATTCGGAAGTGAGAAAAGACGCGTTGCGATTGATGATTGTTGACGACGAGGAAGCCGCCCGTTACGGCATGCGGCGGGCCCTCACGACTTTTGGCTACAACATCTCTGAAGCCGGCTCAGCCGAAGCCGCCCGCGCCCTGCTGAAACAGCAAGAGCCCGACCTTCTGCTCCTCGATGTAAACCTTCCCGGGATGAGCGGCCTCGATTTCCTGCGTGAGCTGAAAACTTCGAACGGCAATGGCCCGCTCGTGATCATCGTCACCGCGCACGGTTCGGAACGCATGGCGGTCGAAGCCGTGAAAGCCGGCGCTTACGATTACCTTTCCAAGCCTTTCGAACTCGACGATCTGCGGCTCGTGGTAAAGAACGCCGCCGAAACAGTTCAACTCAGGCGCGAGAATTATTCATTGCGCCGCCGCATCGAGGTTGAACGTTCGCAACGAGGTGCGCTCATCGGCAACTCGGAAGCAATGCAGAAGGTGCGGTCCATGATTGACAAGGTCGCGGAGACTGATGCGACCGTCCTTGTGCGTGGCGAATCAGGGACCGGAAAAGAGTTGGTCGCACGCGAACTTCACGAGCGCAACAGCGTGCGTCGCAACGCTTCTTTCGTCGCCGTCAACTGCGCGGCGCTGCCGTCAGAGCTGATCGAGTCGGAATTGTTTGGTCACGAAAAGGGCGCATTTACTGGGGCTGCGGCGAGGCGGGAAGGCAAGTTTGAGCAGGCGCACCTCGGCACGTTGTTCCTAGATGAGATTGGCGACATGAGCTCCAACGTGCAGGCGAAACTGCTGCGCGCGCTGGAAGAAAGACGAATCGAGCGGCTCGGCGCCAACGAATCGATACCCGTTGACGTGCGCATCGTCAGTGCTACGCATCGACCGCTCGAACAGGAGATCACGAACGGTAATTTTCGCGCGGATCTGTTTTATCGTCTGCGCGTGGTCACGGTTGATATCGCGCCGCTGCGAGACCGCCGCGAGGACATTCCGTTGCTCGCGGAAACCTTCCTGCGCATGGCTGCGGAACGTTATGAGTTGCCGCAGCGAGCACTCAGCCAGGCTGCTCTGAAGCGCCTGCTCGAATATAATTGGCCGGGAAATGTCCGCGAGCTAAAGAACGCGATTGACCGTGCGGTAATCATGGCCGAAGGCGATGAGGTGACGCCGAAGGACTTGCCTGACGAGATTACCGCGGGTATGTCAAAGAGCACTCTGGTTGACGGCGCGGATGGGGAGCTCGACGGTTTGCGGGTGCCGTTCACGGCCGATTTTCGTGAAGACAGGCGCGAGTTCGAACGCCGCTACATCACCCGCTGCCTCGAACACACACAGGGAAACGTGACGCGCGCGGCTGAGATTTTGGACATGCACCGGCAGTCGCTGCAACACAAGTTGCGACAACTCGGGCTCGGTCGTCGCTATGTTTCAATCACCGGCGACACGCAGGATAATCCAGACAGTTGACAAAATATGAAGGCACGAATAGACGCAATCATTCAACGCGAACAGGCTGAATACCTGGATCAACTCTTACCGCCAGGCGATCCTTTACTCGCGGAGATGGAAGCGTATGCGGCTGAGCATCGTGTGCCGATCGCGGACCGTGAAGTCGCGCGCTTTCTCGAGATCACGGCGCGCACGACTGGCGCCCGCAAAGCGTTAGAGATCGGAATGGCGATCGGTTACTCGGTGGTCCACCTCGCGCGCGGCATGGGCCAGCAGGGTTTAATCGTGACGATCGAGCCGAGCGACGAGATGATTCGCGCCGCTTCGGCTTATCTCGAGCGCGGCGGGTTGCTCGATCGCGTGAAGATCGAACGAGGCAAAGCGCTGGAAGTGATGCCGCACCTCACGGACACCTTCGATCTCTTGTTCATCGATGCGGTGAAGGAAGAGTACAAACAGTATCTCGATCTTGGTCTTGAACGTTTGCGCGCCGGCGGCGTGGTCATCGTCGACAACTTGTTATGGGGCGGCAAGGTTGCGGGTAGCGACACGGAAAGTTCCACGGTAGCGCTGCGCGAATTCAATCACTACTTCGTCAACCATCCTCAACTCCGTGCTGAAGTGTTGGCCGTCGGCGATGGCCTAGGGTACGCGGTCAAGCTGTAGAAAAGTTTCACCCAGAGACGCAAAGGGGCAAAGTCTACGTAAACTCTGCCTCTTTGCGTCTTTGCGTGAAAAAGTGGTGTCTTAATTTGGATTCTCTGTGCAACCTCTGTGTTCTCTGTGACTCTGTGGTCGTAGAAACTCGAGATACAACCACCACAGAGTCACAGAGAACACAGAGGTTGCACAGAGAAGAAGTTCAAACTAACACACTACCCGTGAAAACTCTTTCTTGAGAAAACTTCTTTCGCGTGATAACTTCCACTGGTCTCTTCCTTTGCGAGTTTCCTCGTAACTTGCGCTGAACCAAAGCTATTGCCTTGCGAGTGGGAGGTTTTGATGAGCAGTGGCAAGTGTAGACAGATCGTTGGATTGATTTTACTGGCGTCGTTAGCCTGCACCGCTCTGTCGTGCTCCGTCGTCTCGAGCAATGAGCTTTATTTCGGCAACCCGGTTCCGCCCAAGCGAAACATCCTGCGCTATGTTTCCGGAGACGAACCGGCATCACTCGACCCCGCCATCAGTGACGGCCAGCCGGAAGCGCGACTGTACATGGCGCTGTACGAAGGTCTCGTGGAATACGACCCGAAGACCCTTGCGCCTCGCCCGGCCCTCGCTGAACGCTGGCACATAAATAACGACTCATCTGAGTTTACTTTTCACCTGCGTCACAATGGCCGTTGGTCCAACGGCGATCCAATCGACGCGAACGACTTTGTTTACAGTTTCCGCCGAGCGCTGGCGAAAGAGACAGCGTCACGCAATGTTTCTTTAACTCTTTATTTGAAATACGCGCAGGCTTATAACGAACAACATGTGTTCGTGCGCGATCCAAAAACGGGTCAGTTCCTCCTCGCCAAAGATTTTGACGAGAGCCTTCCGGCAGAGCCGCTGAGCGCCAGGCCGCTCGACGCCGCACATCCTGAATACCTTCCCGATCCAGACGAGCCGAATCCGCATCCTGACACTGCTTTCCACCAAAAGATGCATACTCCGCTGCGACTGACGTTGCCCGGCACTGAAAAGGCAAGGACAAAGCGTCTGGATGCTAATCCAAAATTAAAAGCCGCCGTCGCAGGTAAAGAGCTGGTACCGGTAACCGCGGAGGACCTTGGTGTAGAGGCGGTCGATAATTACACGGTGCGAATTACGTTGCACCAGTCTGGACCATTCTTTTTAGGGCTCCTGGCCCACCAGGTTTTTCGCCTTGTGCCGCGCAAGGTAGTGGAGAAATACGGCGCCACCTGGACGCAGCCGGAACACATCGTCACGTGTGGCCCATTCAAGCTCAAGACGTGGATTCCTTATGACAAGCTGGTGCTCGAGCGCGATCCGATGTACTGGGACGCCGCGACGGTCAAGCTCGACGAGCTCTACTTCTATCCGATAATCGACCAGCACACCGTGATGAATATGTACAAAGTCGGCGAGCTTGATGCCGTCTACAATCACGCGGTGCCGAATCCATGGTTGCACGTGCTGCAGGACAAGAAGGACTACATGGATGCGGTCGAAGCTGCAATCGACTATTTGGTCATGAATACCACCAGGCCTCCCTTGAACGATGTCAGGGTGAGAAAGGCGTTCAACCTCTCTATCGACAAACAAGCCTACGCGGCGTGGCGGAGGATTGTTAAACCTCTGACGGCGTTTACTCCTGAAGGAATCTTCGCGGGTTACCCGCAGCCGAAAGGCCCGGCATTCGATCCGGCGGCAGCGCGCAGGTTACTCGGCGATGCGGGTTATCCAGTGAACCAAAATGCGGACGGCAGTTTTTCTTGTCCGAAGTTTCCTGTGGGAGAGGTCGAGTTTATCTACAACACGCAGGGGGCAAACCGGTCGGTGTCCGAATGGATGCAGGCGCAGTGGAAGCAGAATTTGGGAATCACCGTGCCGTTGCGAACGATGGAATGGAAGACGTACCTGGACCAACGTTCCAACCTTGACTATAAAGGGTTCTCCCGCGGCGCGTGGGGCGCCGATTACATGGACCCGTTCACATTTCTGAGTCTCTTCTACATCGGAGGCAGGAGTGATACCGGTTGGGTGGATCAGAAGTACATCGCGATGCTCGACGAAGCCAATCGCACTCTCGACCAAAAGAAGCGTTACGAGTTGCTGGCCAAAGCCGAAGCGTACATGCTCGATCAGCAACCAATCATTCCGCTCGACACGGCTTCTGTTAATTGGCTCAAGAAGCCATACGTGAAGGGCATGTATCCAAACGCAGCTTCGTTGTATGCCTGGAAGTATGTTTACATCGAACGCGATCAGTCCAAGTGGGATTTTGGCACGCCGAGTTTGGCCGCGGATTGACACGGGTTCAATCTAAATGCTTCGGTTCATTCTTAGACGCTTACTTATCACAATCCCAACGATCCTCGTCGTGATTACCATCACATGGGGTTTGATTAAACTCGCACCCGGAAATTTCTATTCCGGTGAAAAGCCTTTATCTCCGGCAGTCGAACAGAGTATTCGCGAGAAGTACGGCCTCGACAAACCCTGGTATCAACAATACGCCCGGACGATGTGGACCATCATCGGGCATCTCGACTTTGGTACTTCTCTGAGGTACGAAGGCCAGTCGGTGAACAGCATCATTCGCCGCTCCTTACCGGTATCAGCAACGATCGGCATTCTCGCTTACTTGCTCGCACTCGTCGTCGGTATCACCGTCGGATCCATCGCCGCACTGAAACAGAACTCGATGTGGGATTACGGTTCGATGGCGATCGCGATGCTCGGTATTTCAATACCAAACTTCGTTCTCGGTCCGATCCTCGTGCTCATCTTTTCTCTGACTTTGTACTGGGTGCCGCCTTCGCGTTGGAACGGCTTTCCGAGTCGAAATCTCATCCTGCCCGTCCTCACTTTGTCGGTGGTCTACATCTCGTACATCGCCCGGCTCACGCGTGCAGGCATGCTCGAGGTGCTCGGCTCCGATTACATTCGCACTGCGCGAGCGAAGGGCTTGAGCGAAAAGGACGTTGTGATCCGCCATGCGTTGCGCGGCGGCTTAATGCCGGTGATTTCTTACACTGGACCAGCGTTGGCTTTTCTACTGACCGGCACTGTTGTAGTCGAGAGGATTTTTGCGTTGCCGGGTCTGGGAAACTATTTCATCCAGGCTTCACTCAATCGCGATGAGCCATTGATCATCGGTATCGTCGCGTTCATCGCGATCACGCTGTTGTTGATGAACCTGCTGGTTGATATCGCTTACGCGTTTCTCGATCCGCGTGTGCGATATAACTGATGAGCTAGTAACAACATGGCAGCCGATAGAAAACCTGACCACGACGACTTAATCCACATTCCGCCGGAGATGGCGATTGCGGAAGCTGATGTTCGTCCGGAGGAAGCGGGCGATTTTGTTCGCGGCACGTCGTTGTGGCGAGACGCATGGCGCCGCTTACTCAAGAATAAGCTGGCAGTGTTTGGTCTCGTTGTCGTCGTCCTCGTGACCATTGCTTCGATCGTTGGACCCACGCTCATCCAGCGCATCTTTGGATTTACGCCTGACTACATTCCCTCACACGATCTCAGGCTTACGAGATCGTTTCCTCCTTTCACCGGCCCTGACGGCGAATTCTCGTGGGCGCATCCGATGGGAACGGATAACGCCGGCCGCGATCAATTGGCGCGCGTGCTACAGGGCGGACAGATCTCGCTCTTTGTCGCATTCATCGCAACGTTGGTGTCGTTGGTGATCGGTATCAGTTACGGCGCGATTGCGGGTTACTTTGGCGGCCGCATCGACAACGTGATGATGCGCATTGTCGACGTGCTCTATTCGCTGCCTTACGTGATCGTCGTCATCGTTCTACTGTCGATGTTTCGCAGCCAAACGCCGCGTGGGCAGTTGATCCTGCTCTTCATCGCACTCGGCTCCGTGTCATGGTTGACGATGGCGCGGATCGTTCGCGGCCAGGTGCTGTCGCTGAAGAACCAGGAGTTCGTGCTCGCGGCGCGAGCTACAGGAGTGTCGGGTAGTCGAATTATTTTTCGCCACCTTGTTCCGAACACGTTGGGTCCGGTTATCGTGTACGCCACGCTCACGATTCCGCAGATCATGTTGACCGAAGCGTTTCTTTCGTTTCTCGGTTTTGGTGTGCAGGCGCCGCTCGCCTCGTGGGGCAGCCTCGCCACTGAAGGAATCGCTAACATCGGGATCTTTCCGTGGCAACTGATCTTTCCTGGCTTGACGATGGCGCTGACGCTCTTCTCCTTGAATTTTTTAGGTGATGGATTGCGTGACGCTCTCGATCCGCAGATGCGAACAGTGTGACCCATCTAAATTAATGACCACGACAAACGGAAATCTACTCGAAGTAAGAAACCTTCGTACTTACTTCGACACCGAAGACGGCATCGTTAAAGCCGTCGACGACATCTCGTTTGAACTGAAGCGTGGCGAGACGCTCGGTATCGTCGGTGAATCCGGTTCCGGCAAATCAGTCACAAACCTCTCGATCATTCGTCTCATTCCGGATCCTCCCGGAAAGATTGTTTCCGGAGAAGTTCTCTTCAACGGCAGTGACCTCCTGCTGCTGCGAAAGCAGGACATCCGCAAGATCAGAGGCCGTCGCATCGCGATGATCTTTCAGGATCCGATGACGTCACTCAATCCTTTCATGAAGATCTCCCGGCAATTGATGGAGATGACCGAGCTCCATCTGGGCCATACCAAGGCTCAAGCTTACGAACATGCGATCAGGATGCTCGAAACAGTCGGAATTCCCGACGCACGCTCGCGGGCCGGCAGTTATCCGCACGAGTTTTCCGGCGGCATGCGCCAACGCGTCATGATCGCGATGGCCCTGTCCTGCGAGCCTGAGCTCCTGATTGCGGATGAGCCAACTACGGCGCTCGACGTCACCATTCAGGCCCAGATACTCGACCTCATCAAGAAACTCAAACGTGAAACAGGCACGAGCGTCATTCTGATCACACACGATCTCGGCGTTGTCGCGGGGATGACTGACCACGTGATCGTCATGTACGCGGGAAAGATTTTCGAGCAGGCCCGAACTGCGGAGCTGTTTTCACGCCCGGGAAATCCGTACACCAAGGGTTTGCTTCGCTCCGTTCCCGATCCGACGGCGGAGCAGGGCAAGTTGTACCAGATTCCCGGACAGCCGCCTGATGTCGCGCATCTAAAACCCGGATGTCCATTCGCTGCACGTTGCGATCACGTCCAGGAAATTTGTCATCGCGAGTTTCCACCCTTCGTACAGCTCACAGCGGATCATTACTCACTCTGTCACTTCGCGCGTGAAGTCTACAGCGAATCGGGAGGCACACCGATCCAAGTATGAGCTCAAATAACTCACCATTGATCTCGATCAGGGATCTGAAAGTTTACTTCGATCTCGGCGGTGGTGGACCACTCGACAAGTTGATCGGCACTCATCCGGTCAAGCGCGTCGTGAAAGCAGTCGATGGTGTTTCACTCGATATTTACGAAGGAGAGACTCTCGGGCTCGTCGGCGAGTCAGGTTGTGGAAAATCCACTCTCGGACGCGCGATCCTCCGGCTGACGGAACCGACCAGCGGCCAGGTGTTCTATCGCGATCGAGATCTCGCACATCTGTCTGCGGGCCAATTGCGCGAGCAGCGCCGGCATCTCCAGATCATTTTCCAGGATCCGTACGCGTCACTGAACCCGCGAATGACAGTCGGTCAGATCGTCGGTGAGCCGCTCGCGACGTTTCGTTTGGCCCGTGGAAAAGAAGCAGAGCAGCGCGTGCAGGAGTTGCTCGAAACAGTCGGCCTGAACAAGCGGTTCATCAAACGGTACCCGCATGAGTTCTCGGGTGGTCAACGGCAACGCATCGGCATTGCTCGCGCGCTCGCAGTCGATCCCGATTTTATCGTTGCCGACGAACCGATTTCAGCGCTCGACGTTTCCATCCAGGCGCAGATCATGAATTTGCTCGAGCGGCTGCGTCGCGAAAAGAACCTGACGTATCTCTTCATCTCACACGACCTGCGCGCGATCAGGCACGTGTCGGATCGCGTGGCGGTCATGTATCTCGGCAAGCTCGTCGAGATAGCTGACGCGAAAACGATCTACTACGAGCCCCTCATGCCTTATACGAAAGCACTCATCTCTGCCGTGCCCGTGCCCGATCCCCAGGTTGAAGCGACGCGGCAGCGTATAATGCTGGAGGGTGATGTGCCTTCGCCGATAAATCCTCCGTCCGGATGTCGCTTTCACACGCGCTGCCCGTACGCGATCGAGGCGTGCAGTGAGGTGGTCCCTCAGTTGGTCGAGATCAAACCGGCACATTTCGCGGCTTGTATCCGAATCAGTCCGGCAGAGCCTCATATCGAGAACGTTGCGCCGGGCGCCGCTCCCGGCCTCGAATATAGCCACGAAAAGGCACAAAAAGCACAAAACAGCTAAACCAGCGGCACCGTTGAAATGGAGCCGCTATTAAACCTTTACCACTAAGGTAAACTCCTTCGTGCGGATGCCGATTTTCAGGCGCCCAGAAGTTGATGGTTAAAAAGGCCCCCATTGCCCTGACTCCTCAGGAACACCGTGAAGATGCCCCGCCTTCGTGGCCGGACGTTCAGGATTCGTTAGCGGGATCTTCCGGGCTGGCGCTGCTGCTTGTCGATGGACATCAGCCGCCCGCTATCGTTGTGTCCAACAACAACTCCGTCTGTCACACCTTCCAAACCTCTCCCGAACACGCACCACTTTGCGATCCATATTGCGGCGCGGCGCATACACGCGCGACCAAGGCCGGCGGGCTGGTTGAATATAAGTGTCACGCCGGGCTCTCGTGTTTTGCGAAGCCCGTTGAGATCGGCGGCAAACGAAACCTCGCGGTGATTGGCGGGCGTGCTTTCGTCAAGAGCTCAGACTATCAACAACTGATCGATCGCGTTCGTAAAGGTGACTTGCAGAGCATTGCGTCAGACGACCTCTTCGCAAACATCCTCTTCTCAGAACCACAACGTTTGGAAGAAACAGCCGAGCGAGTTGATCGGGCCGCGCACCGGCTCAGTTCGGCCGCGTCAAACGGGTCCGGCATGAAGCAGCCAGGCACTACTGCCGCAAGAGCCGTAGCTGAAAAGGTGGTCCAAACTCCCGCGCCAGCAGTTAAAGAGGCCGGGCCGCGCGTCGATCCCGAGCTCGAGCGTGAGGTGCAACGCCTGCGCAGCGAGTTGGAGAATCGCGCGCGGCTCGGCAACTCGCTGCAACACTTTCTCGAACGAATCAGTTGTGACGATCCCGCGAAGACTTACAACTCGATCGTCAGCAACTCGAAAGAACTGCTTCAGTCAGAGCGCGCGTCGCTCATGGTGTTGGATGAAACTGCGAACGAGCTAGTGCTGAAAGCTTCGAGTGGGCTCGCGACTGATCCGGCTTTGGTCCAACCCGTGCCGGTGGGTGAAGGAGTAGCTGGCGAGGTTGTCGAAACAGGAAAGGCGATTATGGTTACGGACCTCCGCAGCGCCGGGCGCAAGCCTGCGCCGCGTGAGCGCTCTTACAAAACCAACTCGTTTATCAGTTATCCGATCACCATCGGTCAACGTAAAGTCGGGGTCCTGAATATCACGGATAAATCAGGCGGAGGAACGTACGACGAAGTTGATCTGAGCCTGCTGGAGATAATCGGTCCACAGGTCGCACTCGCCCTGGAGCGTGCCGAGTGGCAGGAGCGCGCGACGGAGTTTGAACTCAGATCGATCACGGATCCGTTGACCGCTTTACCGAATTTTGGCTACCTGGAAAAGCGGTTGCCGGAAGAGTTGAATCGTTCGAAGCGTTACAACCATCCGATGAGTTTTCTGATGATCGATATCGACGACTTCAAAGTGTATAACGATAAGAACGGGCATTTGGCGGGTAACGACGCGCTACAGATGACGGCCCACTGCTTGACTGAGGCGCTGCGATCTGCCGACGTGGCGTTGCGGTATGGAGGCGAGGAGTTTTGTGTTCTCCTGCCGCAAACCGGAATTGATGAAGCGAAGACGATCGCCGAGCGCATCAGGCAACGTGTGAGGACGTGGGACTTTCCGCACGGAAAGTCGCAGCCGCTGGGCCGCGTGACGGTCAGCATCGGTGTGTCGACGTTTTCGGAGAGTGTTGATACTGCGGAAAAGATCATGGCGGCTGCCGATCGCGCACTCTACCAGGCGAAGCACAATGGGAAAGATCGGGTTGAGTGAAACGTTTCTCAGAAGATGAATAGCCGCAGCACCAGCGAAAACTTCCGCCGTATTCTCGGCCGCGTCACGCAGGACGACTTCGTCGGTCGTGCGGGCGAGCTCGACCGGATCATGGCCCACGCTGAGCCGGCGAATGCCGGTCGCGGCCTGCTGTTGCTGATGGAACCCTCGGCCGGTGTCTCGGAGCTTTTACGCCAGGCCTACGATCAGATCTTCAACCGGCGCTCGGACGTCATTCCCATCTACTTCGCGATTACACGCAACGAATCTACCGCGGTCAGCGCCGCGATTGAGTTTCTGAACACATTTCTCCAGCAGTACATCGCCCACCGCCGCGATGAACCGTTTGTTTCAAACGCCCCGTTAACCTTGCAAGATCTCCTCGAGCTTGCGCCGCCCGCTGACTTCGACTGGATCGAACAATTAATCGAAGCGTACACACGCCTGCGATTCAGCAACGACGACAAAGCGCTCGTGCGCTTCTGCCTCGGAGCACCGCAGCGGATCCCCGCGGGACGTGGACGACCGCTCGTCATGGTCGATGGCGCGCAACTCGCCGAGTATCTGAATGGCGCGGTCGTGTTGGGAACAGAAGTACTGCGAGTCTTCGGGCGTAGCGGATTTTCTTTTGTCCTTGCCGGTTTGCGTCGTCAGATTCTCGAAGCAGCGCACGACGCGAAATGCAACTTCGAGTTGCTTGACTTGTTGCGTTTAGAGCGACTTGATGCGAGCGAGGCGGCGCGATTAGTCGAACACGTCGCGCGCCGCCAGCAAGTCGCGACCAGCGAAGCCGCGCGCGATCTGCTCGTGCAGCAGTTTGCCGGCAGTCCGTTCTTCATCAGTATCTTCCTGCAGGCAGCGCGTGAGAAACGCACCTCGCTCATCTCTTATCTCGATTGCGAACGTCTGTACATCGACGAACTCTTTGGCGGCCATATTCATCGTCATTTCGCAGATCTGCTCGAGGAGATTTCACCGCGACTCGACACACGCCATCTTCTGATTCGACTACTTTGGGAAGCCGCAGCAGGTGAAGAGCAAACGTCCTCGTTCGACGTCTGGCGCAAGCGTTTGCACATGACGGCTACGGAACTCGAAGATGTCCTGCACCGCCTGCACGTGCAGGAGTTTGTAAACTGGGACGAGACAACAGTCGAAGCGGGAGCTGGGCCACAAGCGTGGAAAGACTACCTGAAGATTCGCTATCGCCTGGACGTGCTGAATGAGCCGCGCGCTTTGGTCGTGGCCGATGCGCTCGCTGACTCTCTCAAGCGCGCTCCGCATACGATGGCGCGACACTACAAGCAGATCGCAAACACGGGCCTGCGTGATTTGATTGCGCACTTCAACTGCCAGCAGGTGCCCGCGGTGCTGTTCAATTACAGAACGTTCGGCGACCGTTACAAGGGCGCTGAAAACGAAACGATCGTTTCCGGACTGACAGCCGAGACGGAACAGTTCAAACTGCCGCAGACGGTCCATCTCGCAAGCTGTGCCGCGTTCAATAGCGACATGCGTCAGGTTTGCGAAGAGGACCATTGCCTGGTGGCCCACACGTTTGAAGAAGGGACTTACTCCGACGCGCAGGAAGTCATCTGGCTGGCGGCGGACATCGAGTCGAAACTCGAGGTTGATGTCGATGTAGCGCGTGCCTGGTGCGAAAGATTTGAAAGGCTCGCGAACCAGCTCGGCTTCACCCGGTTTCAGATCTGGTTAATCTCAAACGAAGGCTTTTCCGAGGAAGCCGGCAAGCTCTTACTGCGGCGAAAAGCTTTTAGTTCAAGCCGCCGGCAGTTGGAACTACTGGCATCACGGCTCGGCGAGACCGTGGCCAATCCACTCGTCCACACCGGAGATCCGAATGAATTCCTGGTAGTGGTGCCGATGGGTGAGGACAACGAGTTGATCGCGGCCAGCACCGCCGAGCAGATTGCACGGCGGCTGACCTTCCGGCCGGAGGCCATCAACCAGATAAAAACGGCGATTGTCGAGGCGTGCATCAATGCTTCCGAGCACAGTTTCAGCCCGGATAGAAAAATTTATCAACGTTTTCGCGTGGAAAGTGATAGATTAGTCATCACGATTTCGAGTCGCGGCATCGTGCCAGCCAATCTAAACGGCGCGAATAGCGGATCAGAAGCCAAAGAAGCGGCGGAAGAAAGACGCGGTTGGGGACTTAAGCTCATCCGAACCCTCATGGATGAGGTCGAGTTTGAACGGGTCGATGACGGCACCAGTTTGCGCATGACAAAGTACTTGCGTACTGGCTCTTCCTGAAAGATTTGGTTTGGTCCAGTTAGATTTACCCAATCAAGCGGGGCAGTATCCTCCCAAATTTTACTAGGTAAGTCGCCCTTATATAACGAACATACGGGACAGAAGGGAGCTGTCAACGTGGATACACCGAGTGGAGGGCAAGTACGCTCGCACTGTGTTGGTACCACCGCTGTTGTTTACGCTAGCGACTATCTCAACAAGCTAACCGGCGAGAAGATCGAGCGCGAGTGCCGGCGGCAACTCAGTTGCGGTTGCCGGGCCTTGGTCATAGATTTCAGCGACACCAAGTTAGTAAACAGTATCGGCA
This sequence comes from Pyrinomonadaceae bacterium, assembly GCA_035696765.1. Classification (GTDB taxonomy): domain Bacteria; phylum Acidobacteriota; class Blastocatellia; order Pyrinomonadales; family Pyrinomonadaceae; genus PSRF01. The sequence continues at coordinate 22,763 of DASSEB010000241.1, forward strand.
TTTCAATCCTCCTCGGAATAATCGATGTCGCGGAAAAATGCGGCGCCCGCATCGTCTTTTCCGACGTTAACAATCAGACAGTCGAGTTGTTCGAAATGCTCGGCCTGACCCGCCATGTTGTGCTTGCAAAGGATGAACACGAAGCACTTTTGAATCTCTCCCGATTTGAGACTACCCCAGTAGTCCATTAGTCGAATGGAGCCTTCAACCCAGAAACTTATCCACACGTTTGGTGCGCTGGCTGACCTGGGACAGGAGATCGCCGGCACAGGCGATTTCAGCGAGATGGTGCGCACGTCGATGCACATGTTGCTGGGCACGCTTGCTTTGCGACGTGGCGCGGTCGTCGAGTGTAATGGTCCTGGCCCACTTCGTTGTGCGGCGATTTGGGGTCTAACAGACCACGCGTTGAATGGCGTCGAGATCGAAGAAGCGGAGAAACAGGCATTCATCAACGGGGACGTAGCAGAGTTTTTGATTAGAAATACCGCGACACCCAATGTCTTCATCAATCGATATCGAGAGCAACTCCTTCAGGAGGGAATTGAACTCGTGTTGCCGATGATCGTTCGCGGTGAAGTGACCGGGTTGATCCTGCTTGGCGGGAAGGCGAGCGGCGAGGCGTTTTCGAACGACGACTTCGACACGATTCGCGCGATGGTCCGGCATATCGGCGTCGGTATTCACACGCATCGCCTGCTCGAACAGATCGCGCAACGCGCTGAAGAGAACAGGAGACTGTACGAAGAAGCGCGTGCGATCTATCGCGATACTGTGCGAGCGTTCGCAGCAGCGATCGATATCAAAGACAAGTACACGCAGGGCCATTCAGAGCGAGTCGGCAAGTACAGCGAGATCATCGCGCGCGAGATGGGCTGGAGTGAAGAGGAGGTTGAAGGGATTCAGATTGCCGGTTACCTGCACGATATCGGGAAGTTGATCGTGGACCGCGATATCATCAACGCCCCTTACAACATCGATGCGAAGAATTCGAGCGAGCTTAATCGACACCCCTCGGCCGGATTCGAGATTCTCTCCCCGATCAGGCATCCATACGCCGATATACCTTTGACGGCGAAGCACCATCACGAACGCGTCGATGGGCGTGGTTATCCGGATGGGCTTACGGACACGCAGATCCCGATGGGCGCCAAGATCGTTGCGTTAGCCGATTCGTTCGACGCGATGACTACGGATCGACCTTACCGCCGTCGCCGATCATTTGAAGATGTCGTACGCGACTTGCGCGAGAACAGCGGCAAACAATTTGAGGGCAAAGTCGTAGCGGCATTTGCGCGAGCCATACTCAGAGAAGTAACCGGCCAAACAAAAGATCGCCGCATCACCAAGATGCTCGGCAAAGGCTACCTCGAAGGCGACAACGTCGCGACCCTTCTCGAGGACCTAATCACCGACCTCGATTCGACCCAAAAAGCACGATCAGCTTCTTAACGTTCTGTGCCTTTTGTGCCTTTTTGTGGCTGAACACGGCCCGAAGACACTGCGCGGTCTGGCCCAGGGATGGATGACTAACTACTTTGTCGCGGCTGCGTCTATTTCGAAACGGCACTTCGGCCCGCCCTCACGATCGCAATGCTCCGCTACGGGGCGTTTAACGATTTCCGTGATGAGAGTTTCAGCCAGCCGGCAGACCTCCGGATGAACTGCTACCGCGGCTGCCAGGGGACAGCCGCTAGTACTACAGATCACGATCTTGTCGCCCTGTCGTTCTACTTCGGCGGCCCCGCCAATCGCCTCTAACACCTTCATCGCAGTCTGCACGCGGCTCGCCAGATCAGCGCCTGGTTCCGTCGGCGCGCCGGCCGCGACTGCCCGACCGACCTCGCGGAGCACGTCCTCGATCTCCGAAGGCTCTAAACGATTCTTCAGAACGGCGAGGAGTTGGTTGAGTAGAGCGTCGTAAGCTTTGGGAAAGAGTGCGTCGGCTTCGGCGGTCAGGGTATAGGTGAAGTGTGGTTTCCGCGGGCCGCGGCGGAGGCCGCTTTGCCGGACAAGCCCGTCGCGCTCGAGAGTTAAAAGGTGTGCCCGGACCGCGTTGTCAGTCAGTTCGAGCTTCTCCGCCAACTCGTCGACAGTGCAAACAGAACCGCGCAGGATAGAAATAATCTGCCCGCGCGTACTTTCAAAAAACCTCTTGTCCAGCTTCATCGATGGGATTTTAGCCGATCTTCTAAAGAAAACACAATAAGTAAAATAACTTCTTGACTTATTGTGGAAGAGGAGTATTTTAGTAATCCCCAAGCAATAAAAGCAATCTTTGAAGGAGAACGAAGACGATGGCACAGGTATTAAGTAGTTCAGCGGGAGTGACTTCCCTCGACAGAGAGAGTGTGAGTGCGGGCTACCAGGCATACCAGATTCTGCGCACTGGCTTCACGGTCGCGCCCATTGTGGCCGGGCTCGACAAGTTTTTTCATCTGCTTGTGAACTGGGATCAGTACCTCCCGGCATTCGTCAACAACCTGACCGGCGGTCACGGCCACGAGTTGATGCTGGCGGTCGGCGTGATTGAGATCGTGGCAGGCCTCGGAGTGGCTTTCAAGCCGCGCCTTTTCGCTTACGTCGTATCAGCGTGGTTGCTGCTGATCGTGGCGAACCTACTCATGATTCCCGGCTATTTCGATGTTGCGTTACGGGACTTCGGTCTCTCACTCGGCGCGCTCGCACTGGCACGGCTGAGTCAGGAATACGATCGATAGCTCATGGGATGTGTTCTTTGCGACACGGAGGAGCAGTGATGATAAACCCAAACGAAAAGAAACGGATTTTTACAGAGCGACGATTGTTCAAGATCGTGCTGGCGCTCTTGGCGGTCGCCGTAATGGTGGTTGTTGTCGACAAACGCAGCGACGCGAGATGGTCTGAGCAAGGCGACTTAAACAAACTTACTGAGAGCGAACTACAGACGGACGGGAACGCGCAGCGGATGCTTGCTGAGGGTAAGCAGACCTTTCGTTTCGACACCTTCGGCGACGAGGCGTTTTGGAGCGATGCGCTGCAACTTCACCGCGCGCTTGCCGGCGAGAAGTTGGGCGGCGTTGGACCAGGTGTTAGTCCGAAGACGGCACTCGCGGTCGGACTCAAAGTTGACCTCGACGCGCTACCGGATTCGCTGGTCTCACAGTTGAAGCGCGGCCGTGTAAATCTTGACGATCCGGCCACGACGCTTGCGCTACTCAAACTCAATGCGGTTGTCGGTGTGAAAGGCACTGTCAAAAATGATGGAACCCTTCAGTCGGTGGGCATAACTTGCGCCTTCTGCCACTCGACGGTGGATAACTCGTTTGCGCCCGGCATCGGCCGCCGTCTCGACGGATGGGTGAATCGCGACCTTAACGTTGGCGCGATTGCGGCCCTGAGTCCCAACCTTCAGCCGGTCGCGGATCTACTCGGTGTGGACCAGGCGACGGTGCGAACGGTCTTGCAGAGTTGGGGGCCAGGCAAGTTCGACGCGGAGTTGTTCCTCGACGGCAAGGCTTTCCGGCCCGATGGCAAGTCGGCGGCGACACTAATTCCGCCCGCCTTCGGCCTCGCGGGCGTCAACCTTCACACGTGGACCGGATGGGGTTCGGTGACGCACTGGAATGCGTTCGTTGCCAATCTCGAGATGCATGGGCAGGGAACGTTCTACGATCCGCGTTTGAACGACGCCACCAAGTTTCCCATTGCCGCGCGGGCCGGCTTCGGCAACGTGCGCAGCAATCCCGATCTAATTACGGCGAAGCTGCCCGCACTTCAGTTTTATCAACTCGCTATTCCCGCGCCTGCGCCGCCTGCCGGAAGTTTCGATCCTGCTGCGGCAGCGCGTGGTGCATCGGTGTTCAACGGGCAGGCGAAGTGTTCGGTTTGCCACGTTCCTCCAATTTACACGGAGCCGGGCTGGAACATGCACACGCCGCAAGAGATCGGCATCGATGACTTCCAGGCCAAGCGTTCGCCGGATGAGCGTTACAGAACCGCTCCACTCAAGGGTCTCTGGACGCACCAGAAAGGCGGTTTTTATCACGACGGGCGTTTCGCGACGCTGCGCGACGTGATCGAGCACTACAACAGCTTCTTGGGTACGAACCTGAGCGAGCAACAGAAGGTCGACCTCATTGAGTATCTGAAGTCGCTTTAGTTTTCACAGTTCTGTCAGCTAGCTGACACACGACGCAGCTAGCTGACAGAACCTCCGGCACTCTTCCCACACAATGACCGAACGCCGGAGTGAGGGGTCAACTGCGAAAGCGGTCAAGGCAAAGTGAGAAACCAAATGACACTCAGATTAATCCACCCCAGGAACATGGCGCGGAAGGTCAATCCTAAGACGATCAAGCGCGTTGCCGATGCGCGTTTGCCGACGGAGACAGGCGAGTTCCGCATCGTCGGCTTTCGCTCCCTCGTCTCCGCGGAAGAGTTCGTCGTGCTCGTCAAGGGCGAGTTGCGTCCGGATCGACCGAGCCCGGTGCGTATTCACTCGCAGTGCATGACGGGCGACGTTTTTGGGTCGGTCAAGTGCGACTGCGGGCGCCAACTCGAAGCGGCCATGGAGCTCATCGAACGCGAGGGACACGGCGCCATCGTCTATCAACAGCAGGAGGGGCGCGGCATCGGCATCGTCAATAAGATTCGCGCGTACGCCTTGCAGGACGAAGGCGCGGACACGATAGAGGCCAACGAACGGCTCGGTTTCGAGGCAGATCTGCGGCGTTACGATCAGTGCGCTGAAATTCTGGTTGAGCTCGGGTTGCGCAGGGTACGTGCGATATCAGACAACCCGGCGAAAATCCGTGCGCTCCGGCAGGCGGGCCTCGAAGTCGTCGAGCGCGTGCAGCTTAAAGTCGAACCGCACGATCTCTTCGTCGGCTACCTCAAAACGAAGAAGGAAAAGATGGGCCACCTCGTCAGCGTGGCTTAAGACAAAGATATGGCCTCCAAAGACGTACACCTCGCGAACACCTCCGACCTGCGCGACGGGGAGATGAAAGAAGTTTCGGCCGGCGAAACTCGCATTTTGCTCGCGCGCGCCGGCGACCGCTTTCATGCAGTCAGTGCTACCTGCCCTCACTACGGTGCTCCACTCGCCGAGGGTGCACTCTGCGGTACGCGGGTCGTGTGCCCCTGGCACCACGCAGTCTTCAACGTAGTTAACGGCGATTTGGAAGAGCCGCCCGCGCTTGATTCGCTTGTCTGTTACGACGTGCGCGTCGATGGCGACGCGGTCCTCGTCAGCGTGCCTGAAGGAGCACCGGATCGACGCACTGCTGTCATGGTGAAGCGCGATCACGTTGCCGACTCGCGGCAATTCGTCATCATTGGAGCGGGTGCCGCCGGCTACGCGGCAGCGCAGACGCTGCGCGAAGAAGGTTTTCGCGGTGACATCGTGATGATCACGCGCGAAGACCGCGCGCCCTACGATCGGCCCAACCTCAGCAAGGACTACCTGCACGGCCACGCTGAGGCAGAGTGGATGCCGCTTCGGCCCGAAGAGTTCTTCAGCGAGCACGACATCAAGCTGGTTCTCAACAGGGAGGTAACGCGCGTTGACGCGCGCAGGAAGTCCATAACTTTTGAGAGCGGAGAGACGATGGACTACGACGCGCTGCTCATCGCCACCGGCGGTGCTCCGATCCGTCTCAACATCCCCGGTTCAGATCTAAAGAACATCAGCATGCTGCGCAGCTTCGCCGACGCGGACTCGATCATCGAGAGCGCCGGACGTTCGCGCCGCGCCGTAGTCGTTGGTGCGAGCTTCATCGCAATGGAGGCCGCCTACAGTCTGCGCGAGCGCGGCCTGGAAGTAACTGTCGTCGCGCCGTCGCGGGAACCCTTCGAAGCCACACTTGGCGCGGAAATCGGTGCTGTGTTCCGCCGTTTACATGAGAGCCACGGCGTACGTTTCAAGCTCGGCTCTATCGTTTATCGCTTCGAAGGCAGCCATCACGTGGAGGCGGTCACACTCGACACTGGCGAGAGCATCGAGACCGATATGGTCGTTGTCGGGGCGGGCGTGCGGCCCGTCACGCACTTCCTCGAAGGCGTAGAGTTGGACGAAGCGGGCGGCGTCGTCGTCGACTCGCGGTTGTGCGCGGTTGACGGACTCTACGCCGCCGGGGACATCGTCAACTTCGCCGACCTGCGCACGGGAGAACGCGTGCGCATCGAGCACTGGCGCACAGCGCAGCAGCAGGGACGCACGGCGGCGTGCAACATGGTGGGGCACGACGTGCCCTTCGACGGCGTCCCGTTTTTCTGGACACGGCAGTTTGATAACGCGCTGCTCTACGTCGGTCGCGCCACGTCATGGGACGAGATCATTTACCGCGGCGATCTCTCATCGCAGGACTTCCTCGCCTTCTACGTCAAGGGCAACCGCGTACTCGCCGTCGCCGGCATGAACCGCGATCGCGAGATGGCTGCTGTCGAAGAGTTGATGCGGCTGAATCGACTGCCCACACGCGAGCAGCTAAAGCGGGACGATGTGGATCTTCTGGAGTTGCTTCATGCTCCGGAGTTGATCAGTGCTTGAAGAGGCTTTCCCCCCTTTTTGAATCACCGACTAAAGAAACTTATTTTTGGAGGGCTTATGAACCGTCAGATCAAATTGTTTTTAGTAATCACATCTTTAACTTTGCTGAGTCTTCCCATCAGCACCGTAGGCTACTCGTCTGCAACCCAGTCGGTGGACGCCGCTCACGACAAACACGCTGAAGGCGCGACGAAGCAGTCCGCTCTCCAGAGCGCCATGCGCCAGTTGTGGGAAGACCACATCATCTGGACGCGACAGTTCGTCGTCAGCGCCCTGGCAGACTCGCCGGACAAAGCCGCGGTAACCCAGCGCCTGCTCCAAAATCAGGTTGACATCGGCAACGCGATTAAGCCGTTCTACGGCGACGCGGCGGGCGAGAAACTGGCGGCGCTTTTGAAAGAACACATCATCACTGCCGCCGAGTTGGTTGCGGCCGTCAAAGCGAACGACACCGCTAAAGCGGCGGACGCGAGTAAGCGCTGGAATGCTAACGCGGACGAGATCGCGACGTTTCTTAGCGGTGCGAATGCGAAAGCATGGCCGCTCGAAGAGATGAAGACGATGATGCGTGCGCACCTGGAATTGACAACTGCGGAAGTCGTCGCTCGCTTGCACGGAGACTGGTCTGCGGACATCGCCGCCTACGACAAAGTTCACACGCAGATCCTTCACATGGCCGACATGCTCAGCGCAGGCATTGTCAGCCAGTTTCCCAGGAAGTTCGAGTAAGACGTTGTTGTCTTGAACCCTCACCCAGCAACGACGAGGGGTGGCCATGAGTGCCACCCCTCAAGGTCTATGAAGCCTCCCGTACTGCCCAGTTTGCGTAGCCAAACTTAGGATAGGAGTTCAAAAACTATGACGGGCGCAACGTCCTCTATCGCGGCATCATTCCCGGAGCCCGGTTCGACGTCTTCCGCCAGACGGGATTCTGCAACCGGCAACCTTGACCAACACACCTACAGTCAGCGGGTTCAAATTTTCTCCACCTTCACTCCCGAAGAAATGAGCCGCATTACCGCGCAGGCGCGCAGCCTGCGCAAGGCCCGCGGTGAGTTCGTCTACATGCCGGGCGACCGCGCCGACTACATCTATTTTCTGAAGCAAGGAAGGATCAAGCTGTCGGTGCTGTCCGAGTCAGGGAAGGAAGTTGCCATCGACATCATCCAGCACGGCGAAATCTTCGGCGAGTTCGCGCTCGTGGATGAATCGCCGCGCAGCAACATGGCCCAGGCGCTTGATGACATACTCCTCTGGGTCTTCCACAAGCGCGACTTTACGCACCTCCTCGCATCGCAGCCAAAGCTCGCTCTGAGCTACATCCGACTCGTCGGCGATCGGAGGCGGCGGATGGAGAAGAAGCTTTCTGACATCACCTCGAAGGCGGTTTCCGCGCGCATGTGCGAACTGCTGCACGAGCTTTCGACGAGCTCCTCGGATCCTGAAGCCGCGACCAGTGAATACCTCGTCCCGCTTACACATCATGACGTCGCGAGCCTGATCGGGGCCGCGCGGCAGACCACGACTACCGTTCTCAATGATCTTGAACGGCGCAGCATCATCGAGCTGGGCCGGGGATGGATTCGTATCAAACGCCTTAAAGATCTTCAGACCTACGCAGGCCTGCTTCTCACAGTTGGCTTCCAGACTCTTTTCACGTTTATGTCAGCGGGGTGACACTCGTGTCGCCTCGCTGACATACGCCCTGCGGTTCTTCCTTCATGCTGCGCGTCGCATCGACACCACCAAGGAGAACCGATTATGAGAACGAATAAGAAAACCTCAAAGAAGCTCTGGCTCGCCGTCCTCGCACTGGCGTTTACGACGATGGCCGGTATTAATTTCGGCACAAACGTTTCCGCGAGCGGAGACGGAAGCCTCGGCACGTCGCCATTCGACTTCAGCGACACTGCTTACCGCGCGCATGGCATCGTCCCCGAGAACATAGTGTTGCGCGTCGGCACTGCCGCCCGCGCCGGTGATTTCGTCATCGACAACAGCAACACCGATCCAAACCGCAGCAACGTCCGTACGATCGAGACTACACCCGGCACGACCGGCTCGAGCGGACTCACTTACGCAAACATCTTCGGCGTGCTCAACTCGACGAGCTTCGAGCGCAATGCCGCTGGTCAACTGACTGCGCGCGGCCAGGCTGCCTTTGACACAGCCGAGCGCTTCCGCGTCTTCATCTTTCCCAAAGCCTCGAACGGCTCGATCCTCGATCCGTTCCTTCCAAACAAGCGGCAGGACAACGTCTTTGACACGCGCGACGGCTACTTCTCGAACGACCCGGTCGGTATGTGGCTCGCTGTTTGGGTCGTCTACACGCCGAAGGCTTTCACGGCGGAAGGTCGCAAGGAACTCGATCCCATCGCTGCTACCAACGGACGTGACCTTGATGGCACGGCCATCCTGACAAGCCCGTCGCAGATTGATGGCCTCGTGTCAAAAGGTCTGATCGAGCTGCGCACGCGCCCTGTTGACGACGGTGTCTTTCGTTGGGTCATCTGCCCAATCCCCGAGGACCCGCGCAACGGTTTCATCCGGCCGGACGCCTTCATTCGCGACGTAAAGCGCACCGACGGCACTCCTGTCTTTCCCGCACTCGGCAACAACTTCCGCTGCCTCCAGCAGTCGGGCGATTGGTGCAACTAACCACACCCGCATTTCTCTGTGAAACCTCTGTGTCCTCTGTCGCCGTGGTGGCTTCTCGCCAACACGGCCACCAGAGCGACACAGAACACACAGAGGCTGCACGCCCCGCCAGCCAAGCGGCTCATCAGCACACGAGCATTACAGAAACTTTTTCATTGGTCCATATAAATCAATAAGGCCAGGCGCCCCACACTCTTGTCTTGTGCGATGCAAAACGGCGGGCGAGGAGAAAAGACCGCCCACATTGCTTCCGCTGTAATCCCCACCCTCCGCACCTCCTAATCCTATCCCACGGGCCACAGTTGGCATCTTGCGTTTTTTAGGCCTGGTGATGAGCCAAATCGCGAATGATTTACGCCTTAATAAACGAGCCGTTGCCCGGCGCACTAAATTAGGAGGACGTCATCATGACCAATGAACAGATCAAACTAGTGCAAGATAGCTTCAGGCAGGTCGCCCCGATCGCTGAAACTGCCGCGCAACTCTTCTACGCACGACTCTTTGAACTCGATCCGGATCTGGAATTGCTCTTCAAAGGAAATCTTAGTGAGCAAGGCCGCAAACTAATGCAGATGCTCGGACTTGCGGTCAACAGTCTTGACCGGATGGACCACCTTCTGCCGGTCGTGCGATCGCTCGGCACCCGACACGTTAGCTATGGGGTTCGCGACAACGACTACGACACCGTCGGGCGGGCGCTTCTGTGGACGCTGCGGAAAGGCTTGGGCGAGGCTTTCACACCTGATGTCGAAGCAGCCTGGAGTAACGTTTACGCCACGCTCGCATCGGCAATGCAAAGTGGGTCGGAAACGCCGGCTGCCGCCGTTGCTGTTCTCGCCGAGGCGATATGATTCTTGTCACAGCTTCCGCAACACAAAGAATGTGTTTGTCGAGTAAGAGCAAGTAAGTGAACGGGTGTTCGGGTTTGCTCGAACTTCTTCCGTCAGGCGAAGGCATTATCCGTTTCAGTAGAGCAATTTACTTGGAATACCGCGCCTTTTGTGCCTCATCTGGGTTGAATGCGGAGGACGAAGTTGCAGATGGCGATCTTTTGATCGGGCGCGACTTCGGTGGGTTCCTCGCGAGAGATTTCTTTGCCGTTCACGAGTGTTGGATTGCGTCCCTTGGCGACGAGCCAGTAGCGACCTTGGTTGTCGCGCGACAACACCGCATGAACTCTGCTCACTTCCGGATCACCTTTGATTGGCAGATCGACCGAGATACTGCGTGAGCCGCGACCGATCGTGATCTCGCTCTTTGTCACAGGCACGACAGTTTCTCGAACGCCACTGCGCCAGACTTCGATTGAGTAGAGTGGCTGAGCTTTCGGACGGACCACGGTCTGTTCACTCTCACTGTTATCGGAAGCGTGTTCGACAACCGTGTCGTTGGGATTGAAAGTCGGAGCAGTGCGAGACGGATCGACGCGCGGCGTGACCATCGTGTGACCACTCTCAGTTTCGTCCCACACCGGCTGCACGCGAAACTCGCCCTTGTTCAGCGTCCCATCAACGCGTAGTTCCACCGCAAATGATTTGACGGCGAGTTGCGTGGTCCCACTCAGTTCGCGCGCGCGCTCCGATAGAACGTGAAACAGTCCCTGTTCCAGTCCACGACGCTTGTCGCCCTGCCACTCCTTATCGTCGTCGGCGCTGAGGTAAACGATGTACTCGCGCGGAATATAAGTTGGACCACCTGGCGGCGTGAACATTTCGCGCTGCATCGCAGCTTCGACTTCGCGCGCGATCTTCACCAGAAACTCTTCCCAAACGCGTCGCGGCTTTGCATGTTCGTCGGCGGCTTCGAGTAGATCCTCGCCTGTTTCACCGTCTATCCATTTTCTGATCGATTCAAGCAGGCCCAATCTGTCGCTCCTTTTTCCGCACGCCAGAGTTTAATCAAACCGTACATACCGCTTGTTAATCCAGCCACGGTCGGATGAATAAGGATCGATCTTCGGCCGGGCGTGTTCCACTACTTGAATTTCAAACCAGTTATTGTCAGCACTCAAAACCTTAACTTTAGAACCCGACTCAGCGAGGCCGATCGGGGTATTTGCGGCGTTGGCGACCGGGCGCAGGTTTACGTCAGTGGTGGTCACACCCTGGCGGCCAATTACGACAGGCTCAACCGCCTGCGTAACACCCGCCAAAGGGTTCCAGCGCGTGGTGACGTATTTATGTGTCGCGAGCAACATTCCCGAGAACGCGAGAATCAACCCGAGCGCAACGAACGCTCGTCGCTTCCTGCTCGCCGGCAGCACCGGGCCAGGCACAGTGTTTTTCAAGGCCCGGCGCCCGGCTTTCTTCTCGAGTAATTCCTGCTGCGCGCGAATTTCCTTTTCGAGACTGATCGGGACGACGATGCGGGGTCGCTTGAGCGTGTCTAGTTCCGCGCCTGCCCTTCGGTCCGGAACAGCGAAGTGGGGTCGCGGTGGCGCCGCTTCCGTGAACTCTTCCTCCGGTTCGACTGAAAGATCAGCACTCGGCCTTCGCGCCAGCATCTCCGGCGAGACCATTTGCAGCGGCCGCGTCGGCGGCAGACTCGCGTCCGCGATCTCGTCCCAGAACTCTTCAACCGTTTGATAACGCTCGTCGGGTCGACTCTGCGTCGCCTTCTCGAGCACACGCAGCACTGCACTCGCCCATTCCTCATCGCGCACGTGGGGCGGCAAATCCGTGATCGCGTGTTGTGCGAAACGGCGCGGTGATTCTCCGGCCAGCAACGTGTACGTCGTCTTCGCGAGCGAGTATATATCAGCCGCCGGAGTCAGATGATTGTGAGGCAGCCGCAACCCCGTTGTATCGAGCTGCCCGGTTTGCATCAACGGATTGTGCTCCGGCGCTGAATAAATGTTGGTTCCGACGCGCGTGATTGCGCCGTCGCCCGGATCAATCCGCGCGACGCCGAAATCAGCAATCTTCACCACTTCCTGGTCAGCCGTCAGCAACAGATTCTGCGGCTTGATATCGCGATGAATCACGCCGCACTTGTGCGCATGTGCGAGCCCGGAACAGACTTGCTCGAGATAGAAGAGCGCTCGCTTGATCGACAGCGGCCGCGTCTTCGTGAGTGCAAACATGTCGCCGCCGGGCAAATACTCGAGCACGATGTAGTGAAACGTAGTGCCGGCGAGATCGATCGCGGTGCCGTGTCCAAGCCGGTTGATGACATTTGGGTGACGCACACGATCGAGTGCAACTGCCTCGTTTTGAAAATTCGAAACGAGCGTGCGTTCCAGTTCAGCGTCGGGCGCGTCCTGGAGGTAGAGATTTAGTGCTTTGATGACGACAGTGCGTGAAGCATCTTCGGCTGCGGCGTTGTCGCTGGCGACGTAGATCTCCGCATAACTGCCACGGCCGAGACATTCAAGAATGTCGTAGCGGCCATCGAGTCTGCTCTGTTGGAGTTTGAGTTCCGACATTAGTCCACGTCAAAAGCACAAAAGTACAAACCGCACCTTAGATGCATTGCAAACAGATAAGGGTTCAGTGTTTAGGGGGCGTTGGAGTTGGCGGGAGGCTTCGTCAACTCCTGATAATGATTGAGTACTTTCCACCTGTCCTGTTGTTTCTGTGTCCGAACACCGATCAAGCCCAGACCAAGAATGGCTTCCTTCTTAATGGTGGCATTCGCAGGCGAGGGATTGAGATCCGCTTTGCTGATCGTCGCATCGAAAGCCTTGCTCGCCTCGTCTGTATTTCCTGTCAGAAGATTTGCGCGACCGTACAGATACAAAAACTCCGGATTTGGCGAGTCAAGAGGACTCTGTACTCCGGACTTCAGCAACTCCTTACTAATGTCATTCGCGAGCCAAGCGCGCGGATCCTGATCCACCTGCCTGCGGGCTTTCTCAAACTGCACAAAAGGCTCCTCAGGCGGCGCCGTGGTCACGGGGGTATTGGTTACAACCGGCTGGGCTTTATTACCGGCCAGGAAGGGAATGCGTTCTTTGAAACGCGCGCCGGCGTAAAATGCCGCACCGAGGAGTGCGAGCACAAGCAGGACACCTAACACGCGCGCGGCGCCGCTGCCCGTTCTTTCAACCCGGGGATCCGCCACGTTGAGCGGTTCGCGCGTATCGAGTGTCTCCGAAGGCGGAGGGCCGGGAAACGCGATCCGCGATGCCGGCAGGAAAGTCGTGTCGCGCGCGGAGCCGTTGCCTGACTGCGCCGCATAAACCGGCTGCGTCTCCGGTGTGATCGTCCGCTCCATCTCCGCCAGTCGTTCGTTCGACTTGAGCTGCTCGCCGACGCGCACCGCCACGACCGTCAAATTGTCTTCAGCGCCGCGCTCGTAGCAGCGTTGTTTCAACTCGTTGCAAAGGTCCTCGAGGTTGTTGCTGATGACCATCAGTTGGCGCAGTTCGTTGTCAGAAATGTGACGCGTGATGCCGTCGGTGCAGAGTAGAAACTCCGTGCCGTCCTCGACTTCCATCGTCTTCATGTCGACTTCGACGCCTTGTTCGGCGCCGAGCGCGCGACTGATCACGTTCTTGCTGGGATGATTCGCGGCCTGCTCCGGCGTCATTCTTCCGGCACGGACTTCTTCTTCGACGATCGAATGGTCTTCAGTTTCGCGATGCAGTTGCCCGTCAGGTGTGAGCCGGTAAAGACGAGAATCGCCGACGTGTCCGAAAGTCGCGATGTTACCTTTGAGATGGAGAGCGACAATCGTCGTCGCCATCATTGAAAACTTCGCATGCTCCTGGGCCATCTGGTGAATGGACGCGTTGGCACGCTGAATCGCGAGCTCCATCAGGTCTTCGACGTCAGCGCCGTCGAGCTGGTGGCGAAATGCTTCGTCGAGAACTTCGATCGCGGTCTGCGATGCAACTTCACCAGCTTCCGCGCCGCCTACACCATCGGCGACAGCAAAGATCGATCGGTCGCGGTCGTGCAAATAGGCGTCTTCGTTCAAAGGGCGACGCTCGTTCAGCCCGCGATCCGAAAGCACAGCGGATTGGATCTGGAAAGTTTTGGTGTCTTCGCTCATTGAACTGCCTCCAGCTTAAGGGGAGAAGAACTCTTAGCTACCGGCCTATCCAATATGACTCTGTCGCGAGCATTTCGATTTGAAAACGCCATCAGCATTCCCAACATCGCGAAGCTCGTAATGAGACTGAAGCCACCATGACTAACAAAAGGCAGCGTGATTCCAGTCATCGGCAAAGCTCGGAGAATACCGCCTATGTTCACCAACGCTTGAAAACCGATAAACGCTGTTAGACCTGCCGCGCACAGCTTCGTAAACATATCACGCGCCTCCAGCGAAGTGCGAACTCCAGCGACCACGAAGACAATCACGGCGAGGATGATCACTGCTCCGCCGATCAAGCCGGTCTCCTCGGCAATCGCAGCGTAGACGTAGTCGGAGTCGGCGATTGGAATGACTTCGGGAAAGCCGAGGCCGAAACCGCGTCCACTTGTTCGTCCGGAAGCAATTCCAAACACGGCTTGCGCAGGTTGGAAGGCGAGCTTGTCGAACCAGATGTCGACGTTCACGGTCTTCTGCATCGCGGGACTTTGCTCGGCGAGTTCTTTCAGTCGCGGATCCCGGTTGAGCGCATCTTCATAGTCCTTCTTCCACCATGAAACTTCAGGTGACGGTGGATCGAAGCCGTCGAGCCAGAGATGAAAACGTTGCTGAATGCGAGAGGGAAGCGCCGAGCTGATCGGACGCGCGATCGTCGGCAGCAGCGGGACTTTTTCCTGAACGTCTCGCGGGAGGGCGCCGACAACGAGGATTCCGATCACCAGTAATACAGAACCGACGAACAACAGGAGCTGTGGCCAGCGACGAACGGCGACGAGGTAGAGCGTCGTGTACGCGCCGCTGAAGATCAGCATCTGGCCGAAGTCTTTTAGCGCGAAGAAAGGGACGAACGGCAGCATCGCCATGACGAGCAGCGGCACGATGTCGCGCGCGCGCGGAATGCCCCAGTAAGTTTCAGCGAGATCTTTGTAGCGGGCAGTGAGTATGCCTGCGAAGCCGACGAGAAACGGGATCTTCGAAGGCTCCCAGGGCGTCATGTTGCCGAGTGCCTTGCCGGCGCTTGAAGTGACGACCGCGATCGCGAGTGGCAATAGTGTGAACAAAACGATGATGAAGCTGTTGCGCTGTAGCCATAACAAGAAGCCGTCGCGCACACACATCGAGTAAGCAATCGCGAAAGCCAGGAAGGAGAAGACTGGAATCCATGTGTAGCTTGAAGTGAGCGCGTTCCAAAGCGAGTAACTGGATTCTTTCTTCGGAATCTGATCGATGTTGATCGGCTGAGCGGGAGTCGGCGGCAGACCCATCAACTGCTTCTTCACCGGATCGTAATTCTCCATGATGTAGCGCGTGCGCAGCGCCTGCATCTTCTCTTCGCGCGCGGCGGCCTTGTTGCGCGCGTTGTACTCCGGATCGCTGTAGAGCCGGTACTGGATCAGCATGCCGAAGGAGAAGAGGAGAATCGCGGTCGTGAACAAGACCCAGTTACCGGCAAAGCGTTTATTGCGTGACAGCCAGATCACGAGGATCATCAACGGGAGGAACATCATCAGGTCGCGGACGGCGCCGATGATCGACGTCTCGTAGCCACGCAGCAAACCGGCGCGATGCACGGCGACGTAGCCCGTGATCTCGAGGCCGAGGATCACAAGGATGATCAATAAATGTGATGACGCTCTATTCCTCATCTGTTTTTAACCACAGATTACACGGATAAAAATCCGATTTCTATCCGTATCATCCGTGGTTACTTATCTGAAATATCC
This sequence comes from Pyrinomonadaceae bacterium, assembly GCA_035696765.1. Classification (GTDB taxonomy): domain Bacteria; phylum Acidobacteriota; class Blastocatellia; order Pyrinomonadales; family Pyrinomonadaceae; genus PSRF01. The sequence continues at coordinate 38,714 of DASSEB010000241.1, forward strand.
AAGGTCCCTCGCTTTCAAAACGAGCGCAGCGGCGATCGGCGCCGCCGATCTCGATCCGTATCCACCGCCCTCGACAATCACCGCCATCGCGAGCTGCGGCCGCTCGAGCGGCGCGATGCAGAGAAACCAACCGTCGATCCGCGGGTTGTCGTTGTCCATGATCACTTCATCGTATTCGCGAATGACATTGCCGCGATTGTCGCGTTCGACCTTGTGTCTCGTCTTCGGTTCGCCGGTCTTCGAATCGTAAACCGGCACGATTTTCTGCGCCGTTCCCGTTTTGCCGCCGGTGTTTATTCCCGCAGCTTTCACTGGCCCAAACACGCCACGCGCTGTACCACTCGCACCACCCGTGACGAGACCCATGATCGAACGAAGCCGCGCGGCGGTCTGGGTTGTCATTACCTGATTGAACACCTGCGGCGCAACGTTCATTTCGATCCGCGGCTTCATCAACTTGCCTTCCATGTTTCCGATTGCCGCCGCCGCCAGCGCCATTTGAAAAGGTGTCATCTGTCCGGCAAAACCCTGCCCGTAACCCATCAGCGCCAGATCGTATCGCGTCACTTGTTTGCCGGTGACGATAGTGGCTTCGCGCGGCGCGAGGGCGCGTTTGATCGCGTCAGTACTGGCGTTCCAAATCTCCGGCAGCTTGCGACCGCGCAGCGCTTCCGACGGCGTGTCGTAAGCACCGATACCTAACAACTGCGCCGCACGTTTCAGTCGTTCAGGGCCAAGCTTCACACCCATCTGCGCGAAGTACTGGTTACACGAAACTTCATAAGCGTGATCGATCTTGATCCGCCCGTGTACTTCGCCTGGTCCACCATCGTCAAAGATCACATTCGCGCCGGGAGCAGCGTAGTAACCGGCGCCGCTGCATGTGAACTCCGTGTCCTGTTCTCCAGCAAGAAACGCCGCCGTCATCGTGACCGTTTTGAAAGTCGAACCGGGGATGTAGTACGCGCCGAGTGCGCGACTGACGAGAGGCTTGTCGCGTTCATTCGCCTCGAGACGAATCCACGTCGCTTCGTCGTCGACTTCACTCAAGCTGTAGGAAGGCTCACTGTACAGCGCGAGCACGTCGCCGTTTTGCGGATTGAGAATGACAACCGCGCCATGCTTGCCTTTCAACTGTTCGACCGCCGCTTGTTGCAGTGAGCGATCAATCGTGAGGCGCACGTCCTGATTACCTTTGAACTCGACTTGCTGTCCTTTGACGACATTGAGCGCTTCGGGAAGTGCGCCACTCTGAACCCCAAATAGCGCGCGCTCCAAACCCGGATCGCCGCGATCCGATCCGAAGAGGTGGGCCAACGCCTTATCCATCGGATACTCGCGCTTGATGTTTCCACTGGAGTCGCGTTTGTAATAAGCAAGCGGCTGGTCCACCCGGCCACTGCGATCGAAGATCCAGCCGCGCAGAGTTGATTCGGAGAGACGGCGCACGCGCAGGTCCTTGTAACTCAGGTCCTGAAACTTTTCGTTTTCTTCGGGTGCGTACCTGGCCCAGTAGATGTGGAAAGAAAACAGTCCGATCGAAAGCAGTAAAAATAACCAGCGCAGCGCGCGCAGTCCGCGATTGGTTGAAGTTGATCCGAGTCGTCTCCTGACTTCTCTCGGCAGATCTGCCGGAATTGGCGCGACTGCTTGCCGGCGATTGCGAATAAGACCGAGCACGAGCAGCAGGATGATGAGCGCAAACCCGCCGACGTAAATCAGTGTGAATAGCGCGGGAGTTCTTTCAAGAACGGGAGGAGTCGGACTGGGAGAAGGTGAGGGAGATTGGAAGAGAAGCAGAAGTATTGTGACCAGGTTCATCCAGTTTCGCTACTCACTTTTCCGCAATCGTACTTCCACATCACCAAAGCCAATCACATCGCCATCTTCGATCAATCTCGACTCGCCGTACGCGATGCGGCGGCCGTTGATGTAGGTACCATTCGTTGAACCGGTATCGGCGACTAGGAGCGTGCCTTCGCCCGTCATCAGCAGCGCTGCATGTATTTTCGAGACGCTGGCGTCGTTGAGGGTGAGGTCGTTGTCGGAAGCGCGCCCGACGTTGAGCCGTCTGCCGCCGGGTTTGAAGATCAACGGAATTTCACGAGTGCCATGTGGCAGGGTGACGCGGGCGATCACCTGGATGTCCGGCATCGGCGGGGCCGCGCCCGGAATGGGCACGCCCGCTTTCGCCGCTCGCATCTCTTCGTCCTGTCGCCGGAGGTCTTCTTCGAATTCACCAAACGTCGGATCGACCGAGATGCCGGTCGTGAAAATGTCCACTTCTGCTTCGACGGTTACGGGGGCGAGAGTCCGGTAACGATGATCGTTGATGTGATCGATCGCCGCTGCGAGCACTTCGTTTTTCAGATCGTGAAGAATCTCGGACGGTGCTTCTGAGTGAGTCCCCCACTCGACTTTCAACGTGAGGTGATGTGGAGCGATACGTCCTTTGTTGCCTTCGTCTCTGACGCGCTCATCGATGAGTTTCTTCATTCGCTCGATAAGCTTCGAAGTTGTTAACCCACTCCTTGGCTCGACAGTGCGACCTAATCTGCGGTCGACGACGTTGCCCATACCTTCGAGCACGCGGCGCAGAAGACGCTCGGGTAAAGCCTCCTCGCGCTTTCTTCTTGCTACCTGCTCGTCCTTGAGCCTGCCGGCCGGGTCTTCTGCGTCAGTCATGAATAGCCAATACGAGTTTTATCGCACGCGGTTCAATCATGGAATACTCAGTCCCAAGCAGACTGCGTCCATGAAGGACTACTTGGTATTTCTGGCGTATTCTAGCCTAAACCGTGGCAGGCTGGTAAATACTTAGAACTCGAACGCGTAGTCTGTAACCTTAGATGTTATACTGCGATTGTGGATTTTGAGTGGGACGCGGGAAAGGCGGTAAGCAATCTTGCCAAACACAAAGTGTCTTTCGAAGAAGCGGCCACTGTCTTCAATGATCCACTCTACATTGATCTTTATGATCCGGACCACTCTTCCGGCGAGCAGAGATATCTTATCGTGGGGGTATCAGCGCAAGGTCGTTTGTTAATTGTGTCTTATACGGAACGGAAAAATATGGCACGGCTGATCAGCGCCAGGGAACTTACTCCAGCTGAAAGAAAAGCTTATGAAGAAGGATGAGCCAGAGTTAAAGGATGATCTCCGGCCGGAGTATGACTTGCGAAGTCTGCGAGTAAGAAAACTCGGACCTGGACGAAAACGCTTCGGCGACGTCGTTCGTCTCGAACCGGACGTCGCGGACGTATTTCCCGACGCCAATGCCGTGAATGAAGCGTTGCGCCTCATCATAAAAGTCACGAAAGAATTGAAGCTTCCTCAGCCCCGATAGTGAGAATCTTGCCGCTAGTAGCATCGATGCTTTAGTTTTACTTTATTCACGCCCCATTCACCTCACTCTAACGTGCTCCACTTTGTGCTCAAGGAGGCTGAAGATGTTACAGGAACTGTTGGGTAGTTTTGTTATGCTTATCCCGGTGTTTTTCCTGCTCACGATGATTTTTGGGGCCGGCTTTTACATTGGTCGTGTAAGCAAGAGAGAATAGAGCCACGGACTACACGGATAAAAACCACGGATAAGAACCGGATAGGATAGGTGATGAAACGATCAGGTATCGCGGATCTTCCTCTTCACGGCGGTCGTGTTCCACCGTGGCTGGCCGAGCGTATGACCAAGCTCGGTTCCGCGATCACTGAGAACATCGTTCATGATTATGGCGCCTCAGCTTTCCTCTCACGCCTCAGCG
>DASSEB010000242.1:0-3885 GCA_035696765.1 Pyrinomonadaceae bacterium
TATAGAGGCACAAAAAGGCACACAAAGAGTTGCCACAAAAAGGCACAAAAGGCACAAAATGAGCTTTGGTTGACAACGTGTTGGTTGACGGCGGGTGAAGGTGATTACGTTTTTGTGCTTTATGTGCCTTTTTGTGGCAAACCCTCTTTGAGGCGAGGATGGGACGAGCTACCCGAGGCTGTGGTTGTGCGGTTGCAGTTCTGCTGGTCATAGTCGTGCTGGGTGGCTATGCGGGCTGGAAGTACGTTTATCCGTGGTGGAAGAGCCAGCCGCCGCCGGCTTCAGGCGGCGAGTTGACGGTACGCATTCTCGACGTTGGTCCAATTAACGGCGATTCGATACTCATCACCTCACCTGCCGGCAAGACTGTTCTGATTGATGCCGGCGATACGACGAAAGGTAAAGCTGTCGTCGACGCGTTGAAGCGCAACAACGTGCAGCAACTCGATTACTTCATCGCCACGCATCCGCATCCGGATCACATCGGCGGAGTGGCAGAAGTTTTCAAAGCGGTGAAGGTTTTGAACGTGATCGACAACGGGCAATTGCCGAGTGTCCCGCCGCAACTCGCAGCCGCACCAAAGCAAACGCCGCCGAAGCAACCGGCAAACAGAAAATCAAATCAGCCGGCTTCGCTCACGAAGTTCTACGACGACTACAAAGCCGCGTTGGGTTCGAGCGGCGCTCATTACGAAACCGCCAGGCCGGGAGCGAAATACGATCTCGGGGGCGGCGCGTTGTTGACGATCCTCGCGCCGTCAGAACCGTTCTTCACGAAAGACAAAATGAGTGCGGGCGGCAATGAGGCAAACGCAAACTCGATCGTGGCGCGTTTGGATTACGGATCGTTTTCGATGCTGCTGGCGGGTGACGCGGAAGACCAGACCGAGCATCGCTTGCTGACGAAGGATCTCGATCTACGGGCGCGTGTGCTGAAGGTCTCGCATCACGGTTCGAAGTATGCTTCGTCGGGAGATTTTCTGAATCGAGTCAAACCTGAGATCGCGATCGTTTCGTGTGGCGCGTGGAACCGTTACGGGCATCCGTCACAAGCAGTGCTCGATCGGCTGCGGGCTGCAAACGCGAACGTGAAACTCTATCGGACTGACTTGCAGGGCGAGATCACGATCACGACACGAGGGAAAGACAATGAATTGGCAGTGAAGACGGCGAAAGAAACTACCGAGGATCTTTGGGCGGGACGGATCGCGCAGAAGGATGATTCATCGCGCTCGGGTTTTATTGCGTACGGCGACTTCGGTCCACCACCACGGCCTTCGAAGAAAACGGAGCAGAAATAAACCGCGGATGAACGCGGATCAAAAAACGCGGATGAGCAAACAGATCTCATACAGTGATGCGGGCGTCGATATCGATGCCGCGACGCGTGCGACTGACCGCATCAAGGAACTCGCGCGCCGGACCTTCAACGAGCGCACGCTTTCGGAAATCGGAAGCTTCGGCGGCATGTTTGACGGCGCGTTTCCGAAGCTGAAGCAGCCGGTGCTGGTTGCGTCCGCGGACGGCGTCGGCACCAAGCTCAAGATCGCTTTCGCGACGGGTGTGCACGACACCGTCGGTCGCGATCTCGTCAATCACTGCGTCAACGACATCCTGGTCCAGGGCGCACGCCCGCTGTTCTTTCTCGATTACGTCGCCACGGGAAAGTTGTCGCCGGAGGTCGTCGCGAGCATCGTCGAGGGAGTGACTGTTGGTTGCCGTGAAAATGGTTGTGTGTTGCTGGGTGGCGAGACTGCGGAGATGCCGGGTTTCTATCAGGAAGGTGAATACGACATCGCCGGTTTTATCGTCGGCGTCGTCGACCGCGAGAACATCATCGACGGAAAGTCGATAGCGGCGGGAGACGTTTTGCTCGCGCTGCCATCGGCCGGTCTGCACACAAACGGATATTCGCTCGCCCGCAAACTCTTTTTCGAAGTTGCTGGTTATGGACCGCACACACACTTGCCTGAATTAGGAATGACTGCCGGTCAAGCACTGTTGCTGCCACACCTGAGCTATCTGAAATCGCTCGACGGTCTGCTCGATCAGGGATTGATTAAAGGACTGGCCCACATCACCGGCGGTGGACTCACTGACAACATTCCGCGAATCCTGCCGGAAGGCGCCGCCGTGAAAATCGAAAAAGGTTCATGGCCCATACCGCCGCTATTTGAGTTGTTGCGGCATCTCGGGAACGTTTCGGAGAGCGAAATGTATCGCACGTTCAATATGGGCGTGGGCATGGTGATCGTTTGTTCTGCGAACGACGCAGAGGCCGTTGAAAGATACCTGCGCGACCACGGCGACGAGTGCTACACGATCGGACAGGTAGTGAGCGGGAATCGTGAGGTATTGATCTGAAGAAAAGGATCGCGATCTTAATCTCCGGCCGTGGCTCGAATATGCTGGCGTTGAACGATGCCGTCGCTGCGGGGACGATTCCGAATGCTGAAGTAGCGATCGTTGTTAGCGACAAGGCTGGCGCGCGCGGGATCGAGCTGGCGCAAGAGCGTGGAATTGAAACGCGCGTCGTCGAACGGCACGGTCGCAATCGCGAAGAGCACGAGCGCGAGATCATCGCAGTCTTACAGGCGTCTAAAATCGATCTCGTTTGCCTGGCGGGCTACATGCGGCTCCTATCGCCCTGCTTCATCGAGGCGTTCAAGCAACGGATACTCAACATTCACCCGAGCCTGTTGCCCGCTTTTCCCGGGCTCGATGCGCAGCGACAAGCGCTCGAGCATGGCGTGAAAGTGAGTGGATGCACTGTCCATTTTGTAGATGAGACGCTTGATGGTGGTCCAATCATCGCGCAGCGCGCAGTGCCCGTTCTCGATGACGATACGGTGGAGACACTCTCCGCACGCATACTCGAACAGGAACACAAGCTCTATCCCGAAGCGGTGGCCTTAGTCTTAGCCTAATTACTCTTATGCTTCCCCAGCGACTCAGCTTTCTGAAACGCCGCCCACACAGCCTTCGACAGTATCGTCCGCAAGCTCCCCTTCTCCATCTGATAGATCGCCTCAGCCGACGTTCCGCCCGGTGACGTAACCATGTTTCGCAACTCCGCCGGATGCTTGTGCGACTCCCTTGCGAACAACACAGACCCAAGCAACGTCTGATGGACCAACTCCTCCGCGATGTGCCTCGAAAATCCCAGGTGAACACCGGCATCGATGAGCGCTTCCATCACCATGAAGATGTACGTCGGCCCGGTGGCGCTCAGCGCAGTCGCCATATCGATTTGCCGATCGTTTTCCACGTGCACACTCTTACCGAGCGCGTCGAGCATCGCACAAACCTGGCGCTCCTGTTTCTCGCTCACTGCCTCACTCGCGGTCCACACCGTTACGCCTTCGCCGATCTGCGCCGGCGTATTTGGCATTGTGCGCACCACTGACGCGTGCAAGAGCTCTTCGGCAATCGTTTCAATCTTCGCGCCGGCAACAATCGAAATGACGAGCTGCTCCTTGACCAGCGCGCCCTTCAGTTCCTCGAGCACTCGATGCAGTCGCTGCGGCTTAACCGCGAGTACAACCAACGAGCTCTCATCCGGCTCTTCCGGATACGTCGCCATGACGGCGTCGCGGTTCTTTTCAAACATCTCGACGCCATACTTCACGTGCATCTCTTCGCGGCGTGCGAGTCGCGGGTGGCTGCCGACGATTTGGTCAGGGCCGACCATCTTCCTGCGCAGCAGCCCCGTGATAATCGCTTCCGCCATCACACCGCAGCCGATAAAACCCAGACGGCAGTTGCTGAGTGGGTTCGCTGAGGTTTCAGTTACCATTTAATTCTCCCCGTAAAATGGGAAGAGCATAGCGCACGCTCCGACAGTTGAGCTACTCTATCGACCGATGACGATCGACGAACAACTCT
>DASSEB010000243.1:0-29436 GCA_035696765.1 Pyrinomonadaceae bacterium
GACTGGGCACACGGCCCGGTCGCATTTTCGATAACGGCTCCGGTTCGTCATTCAAAACGGCGTGACGCACCTCGATCGCGGTTTGTCCGCGAAAAGGCCACGTGCCCGTCAACATCTCGTAAAGCAACACGCCGGTAGAAAAAATGTCCGCGCGCGCGTCGACACGATCTCCACGCGCTTGTTCTGGTGCTGCGTAGGTCGCGGTGCCGTAAGGGATGCCGACTTCAGTGATCTCGGTGTGATGAATTCCGGACGTTCGCGCGGCGTCTTCGTCGAGCAGTTTTGCGAGTCCAAAATCCAGCACCTTGACCTGTCCGGTCGGCGTAACCATCACGTTCCCCGCTTTAATGTCGCGGTGAATGATGCCGCGCGAGTGTGCGGCGGCGAGCGCTTCGGCTGTCTGCAACGTGATCGACAAGGCGCTTTCGAGTGAAAGCGGGCGACCGTTCACGAGTTGCCGCACGTTGCGGCCCTCGATGTACTGCATCGCGATGAAGTGGATGCCGTTGATTTCGTTGAGATCGAAGATGGTGCAGATGTTTGGATGATCGAGGGCGGAGGCCAGGCGCGCTTCACGCTCGAAGCGCTTGAGATTGGCTTCGCGCGCGGTCAGTTCGGCGGGGAGGACTTTGATGACGAGCGTGCGGCCGAGTTTTGAATCGACCGCTTTATAGACCGTGCCCTGTCCGCCCTCACCGAGCTTCTCGAGGATTTTGTAATTGCCCAGCGTGGAGCCGATCATCAACTGTCCTACCCACAGAGTACCAGATTCAATCCGGGTAATCTGTGGATAGCTTACTCCGTCACTCCCATCTGCCAGAGCATGAACGCATAGTCAAACGCGACTTCACGCAATGCATCGTACCGGCCGGAAGCGCCGCCGTGGCCCGCGCCGAAGTTGACCTTCAGCAGCAGCGGGTTCTTATCAGTCTTCATTTCGCGCAATTTTGCGACGAGTTTTGTGCCTTCCCAATACGGCACCTGGCTATCGTTCAACGAGACCTTTACGAGCATCGCCGGATAATCTTTCTTCGCGACGTTGTCGTAAGGCGAATACTTCTTCATGTATTCGAACGCGGCTTTTTCATTCGGATTGCCCCATTCGATATATTCGGCGGTCGTCAACGGTATGGTCGCGTCGAGCATCGTGTTCAGCACGTCGACGAACGGCACCTGCGACACGACTGCTTTGAAAAGATCCGGACGCAGGTTGCTAACGACCCCCATCAGCAATCCACCTGCACTTCCACCCTGAATCACGAGCCGATCCTTCGACGTGTACTTCTTGTTGATGAGCGTTTCCGCGCAGGCGATGAAATCCGTGAACGTATTCATCTTGTTCATCATCCTGCCGGCCTGGCGCCACTCTTCACCCATCTCGCCGCCTCCGCGGATGTGTCCGATCACGAAGATGACGCCGCGATCGAGCAGGCTGAGGCGACTTGTAGCAAAGCCCGGCGGAATGGAAGCGCCATACGAGCCGTATCCGTAAAGAAGCAACGGCGCGGACCCATCGATTTTGACGCCCTTGCGATAGACCATGGACATCGGAATCTTTGTTCCGTCGGAAGCAGTCGCGAACACTCGCTCGGATTGATAGTTGTTCGCGTCGAACCCGCCGGGCACTTCCTGCTGTTTCAGCAGAGTCGTTTTGCCGGTGTTCATATCATAATCAAACGTTGAATTCGGCCTGACCAGCGAGTTGTAGCTGTACCGCACGACGGAAGTATTGAACTCACGATTGGCCGATAAGCCCGCTGAGTAAACCGGCTCGGGAAACTGAATCCGATTTCGCTTGTTGGTCTTGAAGTTGATTACTTCGAGTTGTTGCAGACCGTTTTCCCACTCAGACAACACCGCGTGATCGGCAAAGAGATTGATCCCTTCCACTTTCACCGCCGGGTTGTGTGCGACGAATTCTTTCCAATTCTTCTCCGAGGGATCGTTAATGGGCGCGGTGACGATACGGAAATTCTTCGCGCCTTTGTTGGTGCGAATGTAGAAGAGATTGTTCCGGTGATCGACGTCGTACTCGTGCTCCGGTTGTCGCGGAATAATCACTTTGAGTTCGGCATTCGGTTCGGATGCGAGCAGGTAACGCACCTCGGTTGAAGTCTTGCTGGCAATTTCCAGGAAGATCACTGCTTTATCGCGCGAGCGACCGTTGCCGATATCAAACAGTTCGTCTTTCTCTTCGTAGACGACTTCGTATTTATCGGTTCCGAGTACGTGCCGGAAAAACTTGTCACTGCGTTTCGTCGTTGCGTCTTCAGTGACGTAGAAGAGCGTTTTGTTGTCGTTGGCCCAAACGACCGAATTCACGCGTTCAACTTTGTCCGGGAAGATCTCGCCGGTTCGCAGGTCTTTGATCTGGAGTGTGTACTGGCGATAGCCGGTGCTGTCAGTGCTGTAAGCCAGTAAATTCCCATCGTCGCTGGGAACAAACGCGCCGATACTCATGAACTTATGACCTTTGGCGAGTTCATTCTGATCGAGCACGATCTCTTCGGGCGCATCGAGAGCTTTCTTACGGCAGAAGATCGGATACTGCTTACCTTCCTCGGTGCGCGTGTAATAAAAGTGGTTTCCCCAACGATAAGGAACGTTCGTGTCAGTCTGTTTTATGTGACTGAGTATTTCGTTGTAAATCTTTTCCTGGAGCGGCACAGTGTGTTTCATCATCGCCTGCGCGTAAGCGTCTTCAGCTTGAAGATGAGCGAGCACTGCGGGGTTCGTTTTTTCCCGCATCCAGAAGTAATCGTCAACGAGAGTTTCACCGTGAATATTCGTAGTCTTGGGTTTCTTTTCGGCCATTGGTGGTTGAGGCGCGCCGGCTCCTCCATTCGATTGTGCGATGACGTTGTTATTGATTGAGAGAACGCATGTAACAAAGAGCACGAGCAGAAAGGGTAAACGGGAGTGGTTTTTCATAAAGCACCTTTCCTGAATAGCGGCACAAATGATTAAGGGGGAGACAGCTTTGTAAAGTAACCGGCGCACGGCCGGCTAATCGTGGATGGTTCAACCTCGAGGCGGATTTCCCCAACCGGAGCCCACATATTTACCATCCTGCACGATGCACGGCACGGTTGGATCGTCGCCGGAATAGGAGAACATCTCCGCGCGTCGTGCCTTGTCGTTCTGCGCGTCGTAGTCGAGATACGGAATGCCTTTGGAGTCGTAGTAGTCGCGCGCCTGCTGGCAGTAAGGACATCCCGGCTTGGTGTAGATAACTAAGGCCAAATTGATTTACCCCCGAGTTTTTTGCAGCCAATTGAGCAGCGAGGGATTATACTGCCGCTGCCTATGAGTGAACAAAGCGCAGGCAGCGGCCTGGAACAAGGCGCGGCGGATCTGCTCGATCCTTACGAGAGGTTTATCAGTATCGAAGTATTGGGCAATGAAGTCAGCGTGCCCGAAAAGAATCGTCTGCTGCGTTGTTTTCAATACCTGTCTATCAACACGATTTCGTACGGCGACTTCTGTTGGAATGGTGAGTGTACGAATTGCCACATCTGGTATCACATAAAAGGCCAAAGCGAGGAGAATGACCGGCCGGCTTTGTCGTGCCGGTTGGAGTGTGAAGAGGGAATGGTGATCACGAAACTGAGCCGTTTTATCGAACTCGACGGAATCACGAAGTAAACTTCTGTGCGTTTTGTGCCTCAATACTTTGGCACGCTCGGGTCGACCTCATTCGACCAGCCAATAATTCCACCTTTGAGATTCACGAGCTTCCCCTTAAACCCGGAACGCTGAAGCGCTTCAATCGCTCGCGCGCTGCGCCCGCCCATCTTGCAATGGACGACCGTCTCGCGATTCGGATCGATTTCATCCATGCGGTTCAAGACCTGAGCTAGCGGGATGTGGATCGAATTCGGAATGCGGCCGATCGCGACCTCATTGTCTTCGCGCACGTCGACGATTTGAATGTCGTCGCCTTCGTCCAGTCGTTGCTTTAGTTCAGTTGAGGTGATCTCTTCCATGTTTTACCCCCGTCGATTATTCACGTTACACTACACTTTGCCAAAACCTCCCGCAAATGAGGCCAGACCATGAGATTCGAATTCTACACAGACGCGCTCGAGAACGTTCCGAAGTTATCAGTTGATGGGACCGTCGACAACAGCATCCACTTCTCACATTGGGAAGGAAATGCCACGCCGGCCGAGTTGAAGGCCGACACCTCAACCGAGATCGCCCTCAACCTTGTCGGCTCACCAAACAGGGCAGCGCTCACACACGGTATTGAACTCGTCACCAATAATCACTTTGATACGGACGGCGTCTTGTCCGTTTGGACTGTGCTCACCGGCGAGCGTGCCCTCGCTTACCGCGATCTGCTAATCGCAGCCGCCGAAGCCGGGGATTTTTCTGAGCACTCGAGCGATGACGGCGTGCGTGTAAGCATCGCGATTCAAGGTTCGGATCAGGCCAGTCCAAACAATGATGACGGTTCACCGTTCGCGCAGTTTCTCGCCGGCGAGGCGGTTGACGACGACGCGCGTGCTTACGAGCTCGTGCTGCCTGAAGTTGAGCGCCTGCTTACAAATGTCAACGACTACGAGCACCTCTGGCGCGAAGGCTGGAACAACGTCGCCGCCGCGATCGAGAGTTTTGAGCGTGGTAAATCGAGCGTTACCGAGTATTCCGATCTCTCGCTCGTAACACTGGCGCCCGAGCTTTTTGACGGCACCGGGTTCCGTCCGACGAAACATGCCGCACCCTACACCGCAATCTCGAAATTCGCGCGTGGCAAAATCTATCTCATAGCCATTCCGACCAGCGGCGGTTGGTTTTATCGTCTCGATTATCCTTATTACTCGTGGGCGGAAACGGTGGTGCGCCCGCGTATCAAACGTCGCGATTTAACGACGGCGTTGCAGTTGCTCAACGCGAAAGAGGGCGGACCAGGCGGCCGTTGGCAAACTGATAATCGTGAGATGACGTCGGCAGTGAAGTTTCTCGACGCGAGTGGGACGCTGGCCGCATCGCACCTGGATCCTGATGCAGTTGTCTCGGTTTTGCAAACGTCTGAATCGTTAGCGGCAGTAACGTAAGATGCAGGACGTAATCATCATCGGCGCTGGACCAGCAGGACTATCGACGGCTTTCTGGTGCGACGAGTTGGGCCTCGATACGCTGCTTCTCGAACAAGCCGAACAAATCGGAGGACAACTCCACCGCGTCTACAACCCGATCAAAAACTACCTCGGCGTAGAGACCCGCAACGGCCAGGAGTTGCTGGAGCTTTTTGCAAAGGACGTCGATGCGGCTGACTTCGACTTGTGGACGCAAACGGCAATCACGTCGGTCGACTTGAAAGCGAAGCGTCTTTCGTTACAAAGCGGCGAAAACCTGCAATCGATTGCGATCGTGATCGCAACCGGGGTTAGACCAAGGCAACTCGGCGTGCCGGGTGAAAGGGAGTTTGCTGGAAAGGGAATGATAGAATCCGCCACGCGCGATCGAGAGCTCTTCGCCGGACGAGATGTTTGTGTCGTCGGCGGTGGCGACGCGGCGGTCGAGAATGCGTTGCTGCTCGCGGAGGTCTGTCCGACTGTTACACTCGTGCACCGCGGAAAGAAACTGCGCGCTCGCCGCGAACTTGCGCAGCGTCTTCAATCAAGCCATCGCATCACCGTTTTCACCGAGTCTGTTTTGACGCGTATCATCGGCGATGAAGAGGTGCAGGCAGTTGAGGTCCTGCGCAAGGAGGGGTTGAAGCCGTTTCAAATTGCAGTGCGTGGCGTGCTGATTCGCATCGGTGTCGAACCGAATACTGAATTGTTTCGCGAACAGCTCGACACCGATGAAAGAGGTTACATTCGGGTGAGCAGCGAACAGGAGACGAGCGTGCCGATGGTTTTCGCCGCCGGCGACGTGTCGAATCCGATTGCTCCCACGATCAGCGGCGCTACGGGAGCTGGAGCGACCGCTGCAAAGGTTATCGCCGCGCGACTCAATGCACGAACAAATGTCTGAGTTGGAAAGTGCTTATCTCGACGCGCACGTTTCCGCGTATCCGGTTGAGTACATCGCGGGGATCGATCTCTACAACGCCGGCGAATTTCATGCGGCGCACGACGCTTGGGAAGAGCGTTGGATGGGCGAGGTTGGCCCACAGGAGAAACTGTTTCTCCAGGCAATGATTCAATCGGCGGTTGCTTTTCATCATCTGGACATTGGCCGGCCGGGCGCGGCGCGGCAGATGTATTTGCGTGCGAAGGAGAAGTTTGCGCGGCTCGGCGTGAGTGTTTTCATGTCGTTGGATCTCGACGACTACCAGTCCCAACTCGATTCGGCGTTGTCATGGTTGTTGAGTGCCGCCGATCCGCGAGAGTTGTCGCAGCCTGAAATCGTGCCGCCCAGGATTCGGCTTCGTGCGACGATTGATGAGTTTGATTAATAGAGGTTGAAGCATTTGAACTCTACGCGACCCATTCTGCTTGCGTGTTGGTTTGGCGCCGCGCTCTTCTTTGGCGCCGTGGTTGCGCCAGCCGCGTTTGGCGTTGTGCGATCGTTTGGTTTGCCGAACGCAAACGAGATTGCCGGTTCGATCGTGACGCGTTCACTCTCGGTAGTTAACCTCGCGGGTTTCGTCATTGCACTGCTTTTGCTCGTGACATTGTTCCTGCGCCGCAACACTTCCGGCCGTGTGAGTTTCATCGTGGAGTGTATTTGCCTCGCTGTGATCGCCCTCGCGACCGGTGTGGGCCATTGGGTAATCGCTGCACGAATGCGCGCACTCCGGGCCGCGATGGTGTTGCCGATTGATCAGATTGCGGCTGACGATTCTAGGCGCGTGGCCTTCAACAACTTGCACGGCTATTCGGTCAACGCGCTCGGGCTTGCTATGATTGCCGCGCTGATTGTGATGTTTCTGATGGTTCGCAGCTTGCGCAATTGAAATCCTCCAGAATGGAAGATGCCGGTGGACATTATCGAAGACATTGAAGGTTGGCGGCGGCGTTTCAGCAGTTGGAAGCCGAACGGCGATGAACTTTCCGATTACCCTTTCGTGCGGAACCGTCGTGCGCCGTTCACGCCTGCCCGTCGCGCGTTGCCGATGTTGAATCTCGCGCTGATCTCGTCGGCCGGCGCCTACATCGACGGCACGCCGCCATTTGACACAAGTTCAACGAGCGGTGATTCGAGTTTTAAAGAGATCCCAATCGAGGTTGAAGACTCGGATCTGCGGTTCGCCGGGCGAGGTTATGATCCGGCGGCAGTCCAACAGGATGTGAATTCGCAGCTCCCTATAGCGCGACTGCTCGAATTCGAGAGCAACGGAATCATTGGTCAACTCAATCCGGTGTTTTGGAGTTTCTGCGGGTTCATTCCTGACGCTGGAAAAGTTGTTGACGAGCTTGTGCCGAAGTTGCTTGAACGCATACAACGTTATGAAGTGCAAGCTGCATTGTTAGTGCCCGCTTCCGTGTTGTGCCATCAATCAATCGGCCTTGTGGCAAGAGCCATCGAGCTCGCGGGTGTTCCCACGATGACGCTGGCCGTGGTTAGAGATGTTGTCGAGTTCGTACGTCCGCCACGAGTGGCGCTTTACGCCGGCGAACCCGGTACTGTCAGCGGCATGCCCAACTGGCCAGAACACCAGCGACGCATTCTCGACGAAGCGCTGCGGCTAATTGAGCCGATGGACCAGGCCGGCATACGCAACCTTGTCGTCGCGTTGGAAACTGCGGTTGAGAAATCACGCGGCGAGCGATAGTCAATTCTTTAATGTCTCTGAAAAAACTTCTTGCCCTCTTGATCGTCCTCATCTTAGTGGTGGCGCTTGCCTATCTTTTGTTTGCGCCGGTGCCGATCACGCCCGCAGCCTGGACTCCTCCACCTGCACCGGCTTTGACTGGTCAGTACGAACAGAACAGCCGTCTTTCGCCCGTGCAAAGACTTTCGCTCGGCGACGGGCACAAACCCGAAGACGTCGCGCTCGATGCGGAAGGAAAAATCTACGCCGGCTTTGAAGATGGCAGGATCATCGTGCTGCAACCAGACGGCACGCAGCCACGTGTCTTTGCAAACACAGGCGGCCGCCCGTTGGGACTCGTTTTCGATCAGCGTGGAGATTTGCTCGTCGCTGATGCGATCAAAGGGTTGCTGTCAGTGAACAAGTCAGGTGAAGTAAAAGTGCTGGCGACGGAAGCAGACGGAGTGAAGTTTGGCTGTCTCAACGATCTCGATGTTGGAGCGGATGGAACGATCTACTTCACCGAGGCGTCCAATAAGTATCCGATGTCGCAGTTTACTTACGACTTGCTCGAGCACCAGCCGAACGGCCGGTTGCTCGCACTCGATCCTGGCAGCCAACGACCGCGAACGCTCTTGCGCGATCTCTACTTTGCAAACGGTGTGGCTGTGAGTCCGGATCAGACGTTTGTGCTGGTAGCGGAGACGGGCATGTATCGCGTCCGGCGCGTGTGGTTGCGAGAGCCGAAGATGGGCCAGAACGACATCTTCGTCGACAATCTTCCGGGCTTCCCCGACGGGATTTCTTCAAACCGCCGCGATCGGTTTTGGCTCGCGCTCGTGGCTCCTCGCCAGGCGATGTTCGACAGGATGCAGCCTTATCCGTTTATGCGGAAGATGGTGGTGCGCTTACCGAAGTCCCTTCAACCCGCCGCACAGCGCTACTCGTTCGTGCTTGGTTTCGACATCCAGGGCCAGATCGTCCAAAACCTCCAGAACGGTGCTCCTGACTGCTACGCCGAGATTGCGAACGTCGTCGAACACAACCGCACCCTGTACTTTGGCAGTATCGGCGAAGACACCGTCGGCCGCTTCGCTCTCAAGTAGATAAACCCACGAACTTACCGTTTCTTAGGAAGGCTCAGTCTATCGTCAATCAATACTTCCATCTCGACTCCGACTAATCGCGAGTACGCGAGGATGTCCAACAGGGAAGGTTCACGTATTCCTTTCTCAAAGCGCGAGATCGATCCTGAATCTGTGCCCAAATGCCTCGCCATTTCTGCCTGAGTCATTCCCATCTGCAGGCGGACCTCACGCAACTTGTCCGCTAACTTCCTGGGTCGTTGGCGGGGATAGCGCGCCATCAGGCTTTACCCCCTGTCGCGTTTCTGCTATATAGCAGGAGGCTGCTATATAGCAGGGATATGCTTTTCAGTATTGGATTCGCTGGAGTTTTGAGATTCCACGCGACAGGGAACGTCCAATGCGCCCTGTACGACATGGCCCAAAGATAACACGAGGGATGTATGGTTGAGAATGAAAGTCCTCCGTTAGGGGAGGAAGACTGGAACGTCGTTTTCCGGGCCTATGAGGAGTACCCGGTGCTGGCGTTCATCCTCGCCCAGCATCTCGACACAGTAAGAAAATTAATACAGCAATCGGAAAAGAGGGCAGAAGCGATTGCCACGTTGGATCGAGCAATCGAGACTCTCATGCCTCACACTGATTTTCGAGATGCGGGCCGTGAGGTGTATTTACGGGCCGTCGCGGGAAGTCCTACACAAGATTAGGAACCGATCCGTGAGTTAATCCCACAAAGAAGCACAAAAGCACAAAAGGATTTCTTTGATTTTTGTGCTTTTTGTGCTTCTTTGTGGCAAATGATTCTGGAATGGTATCGGACTTTGTGCAGTTTTGAGGCAAAGCCGAATCCGTGAATCCGTGAGTACTCAATAAGCAGTGTATACCGTTGTGCCACGGAGGTTTAGGGCGGCGCTGCGAAAATGCTGAGGGATTTGTCCGACTTTTGGACGTGGCTACCTCGTATCCAAGGAAGCTGCTTTGAGTGAGCTTCTCAATCCATCGATAAAACGCTCCAATCCCCCGATTAAATTGCCCTTTAGCGCAAAACGCCCTGGCGCAGAATTACGGCACAAGGGTTGTAAAGACAAACTGCGTCGGAACGGTCGGGTAGGCTAGTCCGATGCGGCAAACCCCTCTCTTGTTGGAGCAGAAAACGACAATGGTTAATCTCTTATCGGCAGCGACGTCGGTGCCTGGTAGTGTCTTCAAGACCACCGAATTAGTGGGAAGTCTCATGCATAAGCTCTCCCCCGAACTGATCAATACGATCAGTGCTCTCGGGGTAGATCAGCGTTACTCAACTCTCGAAAACTATCCTGACTTTCTTTGCGGCAAACCCAAAGCGTCGACCAGTTCCACCACCGAACTCGGCGTGGCAGCAACGAGGCGCTGCATCGAAAAATGGGGCGGCGATCCTCGTCGCATTGGTCTGTTAGTCGCCGCGACAAACACGCCGGATCAGATGTTGCCCTGTTTGGCCTCGGAGATCATGGGGAAGACTCATGGCCTGCTCTCCCGGTCCCTCCGAACAGTTAACATGCAAGCGCAGGGCTGCTCGGTGCTACTGAAGTCGATCGAAGTAGCACAGTGGTACCTCGCAGCAAACCCGCGGGAGCTTGCAATCGTCGTGATGGCGGAGGCACACACGCCCTACGTTGCTCCGCTCTTGCGAGACGAGTATTGCGGTTATCGCGAACTAATTAGATCGAGGAAAGAGGGCCGGCTCGATCCCGATCAGTTCGAACAACAAAGATTGGACACGACCTTCGTGATTCAATCGATGCTCTTCGGCGACGGCGCGGTGGCCTTGCTGGTAGGTAATGACGAAGGCAAGCCCGCGTTTGGACCAATCTCCCACCTGACAAATGACGAGCCCGACGATGTAAACCTGCTCACGATGGTCAGCAGCAGCTCACATCCGTTTCTAAAAGGAAGGCCACAGTATTTCATGCAGCCGAGCGTTCCATCACGCGGTGCGCACTACGCAGTAACGACTGTCAAGAAGGTTCTGCAACATCCTGATTCCCCCGTTACCGACCTGGACGAGGTGGACGATTGCCTGATTCACACCGGCAGCAAGAAGATTCTCGACGGTGTTTGTTCACAACTAGATCTGCATCCAGATTCTGCAAAAGTGCTCGGCTCGTACCAGGTACTCGAACGCTACGGAAATCTCTCGAGCGCTTCTACAGGTTTTATGTTGGCTGAGAAGAACGAATGGTCAGGTCCGGCAATTGTCGTCGGATTTGGTGTTGGGTTTACTGCCAGCGCCGGAATTATGAACTTTAACTAGGAACGTCCTGCAACTCACAGGACTTTGCCAGGGTGTTGATGGTCGCTCCGACTTGTGCAAAATCGAATGGTTTGCCGATGATGGCGTCCACCAGTTTCTCTTCACCTGCTGGTGGCTCTGTCGTTGGTCCATAACCCGTAACCAGCACGATCCTCACGTTGGGCCAATCCTTCCGAATCAACCTGGCGGTTTCCCAACCATCCATCTCAGGCATCGCGAGATCTGTGAAGACAAAATCAAAGTCACCCGTGCGCATCTTTTGCACGGCTTCCTCGCCACTGCCTGCCAACTCCACTTTATGATGGACGGCCACCAACATCTCTGCGAGCGTTTGCCTCACCGGTTCCTCGTCGTCGACCACGAGAATGCGTAAACCGGGCGCTTCACGAGTTATCTCTGCTTCGCCAGACGCACTCTCCGCCGCGCCAGCCGGCAGCTCAATCGTAAACGTGGTGCCTTTGCCGGGTTCAGATAGAACACTAATCGAACCGGCATGGCGTTCAATAATGCTGTGACTGACTGACAGGCCAAGGCCGGTTCCGTGCGCGCCCTTCGTCGAAAAGAACGGCTCAAATATCTTCTGGCGCACATCGTCGTGCATTCCCATTCCGTTGTCGCTGAAGTGTAGCTGCAATCTGCCGTTTCGGCGCCCGCAGTTTATTAGCAGCCGTCCTCCTTTCGGCATAGCGTCGACGGCGTTCACGATCATATTGACGAACACTTCGCGCAACTCCGAAGCACTGCCGTAAGTGTGGTGCCCGGGTTTAGTATTGAGTTCGACCTGGTATTCGAGTCCACGAACGCGTGCTTCGTTCTGCCAGCGAGTCCTCGTGATCTCAACGGCATCATTCAGCAGTCCACTAACATCGACGAGCTCAAACTCTTTCACGGCCGACTTGCGCGCGAACGTTTGAATTCTTCGCACAGTCGCCGCCGCGTCTTCCGCGGCCGTTTGAATGATGTCGAGATTACGAACTAACGCCGGATCGTTGACCTGGCGCCGCAGCAATTGCGCACGTCCGAGAATCGCGGCCAGCGAGTTATTGAAATCATGAGCCACGCCCGACGCGAGTTGACCAAGCGCGCGCAGCTTATCCGCCCGCGCGGCGCGCTCGCGTTCTTCCTTTTGCTCCGTTATGTCGCGCGCAATACCAAGCACCCCGGTGGTCCGTCCTTCGACTACAAGCGGCGAGTTGTCGACGCGTGCGTAGCGCAGTTGTCCATCATGAGCGAAATAGCGCATTTCGTACGTTTGCGGCAGTCCCTTCAGAGCAGCGTCGAGCTTTTCGCGCACCAACTCGCGGTCGCCCTCGTGGACCAGACTGAGCAACGGCCGTCCGATGAAATTGCTGCGATGAAAGCCCAGGCCCTTCAACGTTGCAGTGTTGCACCACTTGAAATTGCCGTCCGGGTCGATCGCATAAATCGACTCGCGCGCACTCTCGAGAATGTTTGTCAACAAGGATTGATGCTCGCGGGCGACTGCCTGAACCTTGCGCAGTTCCGTCAGATCACGGGCGGTGCAAACGACTGCGACTGCCTGGTTACTTTCATCGAGCACGGGTTCGACACTAACCAGCAACGGCCGGTTGAGACGGTTCGGAGTGATTTCAATCGTAACGCTGCGTCCGCTTTCGAGCGCTTTTTCAACTACGCACGCTTCAGCTTCTTCACTGGTCCGCAGTATGTCGCAGCACTGCCGCCCGAGCAGCAATCGCGGATGAACAGCTTCCATCGCCGCACCGGCTCGATTCACACGTTTCAACCCGCCAGCCTTGTCGAAGATGAAAATACCGTCCGACATCGCATCGAATGTCGTTTCCCATTCGGTCTTACCACGCGCAACCATCTCGAACAATTCAGCCTGCGCGATGCCGATGGACAATCGTTCCGCGAGCGCCTGGACGAGCGACACTTCGTCTTCAGTCCAGAGCCGTTTGCGATCGGTTTGATCAATGCAGAGCACGCCGCGAAACTGTCCTTTAACGATCAGCGGATAATTGATCTGCGAGTGGACGTCGAACTTGCGAGCGTACGTTCGCACGTAATCACTCAGCGCCGGTGAGGGATCGTCGAAGTTAGGAGCATCGTCAATGATGAGCGGCTGGCTGGAGGTTGAGAGTCGCCGGCCGATTGGATCGTCGTGGTCCAACCCGGCGTGCTTGACACTTTTTACTCCCGGCGCGAGGTATTCGTGTTCCAGGCGTGAACCCAGTTCCTCACTGTTCGATAAAAACAGGTGAACTCTCGACGCCGCGAGTGCTCGTCCCAATTCGACCGTTGCAGTGCGGAGTACGTCCGGCAGTTTCAACGATGCGCGAATAACCATCGTCAAACGGTTGACCAGTGCTTCACGGATCGAAGTGCTCTCGGCTTTCTGATATAGCTCGGCCTGACGAATCGCGATACCAGTTTGGTCTGCAACCGCTTTCGCCAAAGCAATGTCAGCTTCACTCCACTGGCGTAACTCCCTGGTAGTGGAGAGTGCAAACGCGGCCGGCACGTCATCGCCGACCCTGATGGCCACGTACATGATCGACTGCACGTTGGCCTTCGAGAGAATGTTCTGGTAGAAGTCTGTGATGCGCTCGTCGTTGGCCGCATCGCAGAAAGGCAAAACACCGGTCGTGTCTAAAGCCGAAATCAGCGATTGCAGATGGGCGAGAGGAAAGTCTGATGCGGCGGGTTCCACACCGACCGCGTGATACTCAGCGACGTTCGTCGCACATTGGGCGCGGTCGTCTCGCATGAAGAGCGAACAGCGATCGACGTTGAGATACGCACCCAACTCTCTCACCGCCGTCTGGTAAATCTCATGACTGTCGAGCGAGCAGCGAATCGCTTGAGAAATGCGATGCGTCATGGCCTCGCGTTGCGCCTGTTGGGCCAGGAACGCCTGACTCTGACGCAACGCTTCTTCCGAATGCTTGCGGTCGGTCAGGTCACGCCCAATGCCCTGCACCCCAACCGGCTTGCCATCGCGAAAAATCAGACGCGTACTGACTTCGAGTCGAACACGCTGTCCCTGCTTCGTAACAATGTCGAGCTCGTAAACAGTCGAAACTTTTTCATTCGCCTTGTGGATGATCATGTCGCGCGCCAGGCTTAAATACTCGGGCGCGATCACGTGAGCGACGTTCATTTTCGCAGCTTCGTCGCGGGAGTAGCCGGTTATGCGTTCACCACTGCGGTTGAGCGATGTGAAATTGCCCTGGAGATCGTGGGTGTAGATGATGTCGTTGGCGTTCTCGAAGAGTTCGCGGTAGTGCTTTTGGCTCCGGTGGCGCTCGACGAGTCGCGCTACTTTTACCAGCAGTTCTTCGTTGCGAAATGGAAGGTCCAGGTAATCGTCAGCACCGGCCTGAAGCCCCTCGATGCCGGCATCATGCGAGGTGATGAGACCGCTAATCAGCAGCACGGGAATATCTATCGTGCGAGGATTCTGCTTCAAATTCCGGCAAAGCTCGAGGCCGCCCATGACGGGCATGACCACGTCGCTCACCACGATATTCGGCTCGAACGAAAGTGCGAGATCGATGGCCTCGGCGCCGTCGGTGGCGCTCGTTACCTCGTAACCGTCCAACTCGAGCAGATCCACCAGGAAATCGAGTATTTTCCTGTCGTCGTCGACGATCAGTACTCGGCCCCGGTCTGAGGTGCTGATGCTCATTTAATCGTTTTCCGGACGTTTGAGTAAGACAACCTCGCGAGGAGCAAATGGGAATTTGGTGGAGTTCAAACGGTGCGTAAAGCGAGCGCACCGGCCGGTGCAGTATAACAGCTTTGTACAAAGTTGGCCACGGATTACAGGAATCGGCACAGATCTGCATGATCCGTGCTAATCCGTGCTGATCTGTGGCTCTTTACTGGTCCTGGACGCGCTTGCGGACGGCGGGGTCGGGGTTGTTGGTTTTGGCAAAATAGCCCGCGCGATAATTGAGCTTGAGGTCTTGTTGCTTCAGAGCGGGATTTACTAACTGAATCTCGATCCGGCGGTATGAGCCGTCGCGGGCTTTATTCCGCGGTGAATAGGCCACCAGATACTGCTCGCGAAGATCGCGTTCGATTTGCGCGAAAGCGTCACGGAGGTCTCGTTCGTGGCGCGGGAAATACGCGCGTCCGCCCGTTTTTTCCGCGATTTTCCGCAGGTCACCCTCGTTGACGTTGAAGGTGTAGCGGTCGCCGATGCCGATCGCGTAGATCAGCGCGTCGGCTTTTTGCGCGCGCTCAATTGCGTCGTGCATCTTCATGCGGCTACTGGTGTCGACACCATCGGTTAACAGGATGACGGCTCGGCGCGTGTGTTCCGCGGAACCGCTAATCAACTCTTCCGCAGTGGCCCACACCGCATCCCAAATCGCAGTCGAGCCCGCGAGACTCTGGTTCGTTCCGGAAATCGGCGGCGTTCCGTTAACGACCACACCACCCCCGATGTAACCCGACGGCGGCACAAACTCGACGCGATCGATCGCCCGCCGCAGTCTCTCGACATTGCCGGAGAAGCCTTGTTCAAGCGTGGTCTCGCCGGTAAACGAAACTACCGCGGCCTCGTCCTTGTTGGGCCGAAGCACGCTCTCGAGAAACGCGCGTGCAGCTTCTTTTTCGTCCGGAAGCGTGCGCTCTTCGGAAGCACTGGTGTCGATCAGGATTGCGAGCGAGAGTGGCAGATCGATGTTCTGTTGAAAAGTAAAGATCTCCTGCTGCTCTCCGTCTTCCAACACGCGAATGTCTTCAGCTTTGAGGTCGCTTATGAAGCGTTTGTTCTTGTCGGCCGCCGTGAAAAAGATGTTCGTAAGATTGGTGTCGAACTTAACGACTTCATCAGAATCCTGCGGCAACTCCTCACGCGTGCGTGGAGTCGGCGACGGCGATGCAAACGCGGTTGGAGCGACGGCTGTTTCGTTTTTCGCAGACATCCTGCGCGTCGCCATGCTTCCACACACGACGACGAACACCAAAACTAGTAACAGAACCGGCCGGCTTATTTCGCGATATTGCATCTTGCTCCTAACACCCTATGGTCTGACTGCGTCGGCGATTGCTTTGTAGCCTCGCTTCGTTCGCACCTTTAGATCTCCGTGTCCATCTGAAAGCTTGACGTCGATCTTTCTGAACGTCCCATCATAACTCTTGTTCGTCGGATTGTACGTGACGAGGTATTGCGCTCGCAGTTCCTTTGCGATCTTCGTGAACGAACGCTCGAGCGACAGCATGTCGCCGGTGAAGAAAGCCATGCCGCCGGTTTCTTCAGAGAGCGTTTGCAGGTCTCTGTCCTTCTTGTCCGCGACTTGTCCTGCTTCGACACCAGGCACCGTCGCAAGGAAGCCGGCCTTCGTAGAGATCGCGAAGATAGTTGTTTCTGTTCGTTGGGCGATGTCGATCGCATCGCGAATGTTGGCGCGGCTGTAAGTGTCCTCACCATCCGTTACGATCAGTAACACCCGGCGGCCGGGCACTGAGCGCATCTTCTCATCACAAAACTGCCAGACTGCGTCGTACAGCGCTGTCTGTTTGCCCATCTTTTTCACGCTGTAGACAGCTTTGTCCAGCAGATCCAATTTGTCAGTGAAGTCCTGCAGCAAAGTGATCTCGTCGTCGAAGGTCCCAAAGAGCACACGATCCTTTCGCGGCTTCACAACCGTTTGAATGAAGTTCATCGCCGACTCCTGCTGGAACTTCAACTTACCCGCAGTGGAAGGAGAGGTGTCCATCAACACTGCGACGTACAGCGGGGTCGTTTGCGAAAGGTCGTCAGAAAACGTCTCGATCGCCTGCGGAACTTTGTCTTCGAGAATCGTGAAATCTGCTTTTGTGAGCCCGGGTACAAATTGACCCTTCTTATCGGTCACGGTGATCGGCAATCGCACACGCCGGATCGGGATCTTCACCGTCGTTTGCGGGTCTTCCGGCAAAGGCGTCGGAGAAGGCTGCGGTTTCTGCGCGCAGACACACAACGAGGCAAAAGCGATCACGAGTGCCGCTGACAAATATTTGGATAAAAACCGTGTTAGATCTACTGACATGCTAATGGATTATAGGTCGGGAGCGGACCGCAGTCTGCCAAACACAGGCAATTCGATGCGGTCGACCCTGAACTTGTTGCCCTTTCTTGACTCAGAACTCGGGGGTCTTTTGCGCAAAGTCGCAAAGAAAACCGAAGAAACGCAGCCGCGCTTTGCGCCTTCGCGCGAAAGTTCTTCTTGTGCATAAGAGTGCTACAATGCGCTAGAACTGTTCTCGGCCCAGCTTAGTCGCGCAACCATTCACGTTGATGCCCGACACCCCGCACAAAACGGATTCAGCCAACACGAGTTCACTGCCTGAGTACATCGCCCATTATCGCATCTTACGCCGACTGGGCAAGGGTGGCATGGGTGAAGTCTTCCTCGGCGAAGACACGAAACAGCACGGTCGCAAGGTAGCGCTCAAAGTCCTGCCACAGGAACTCACTCAATCGGAGAGCCGGCTCCGCCGTTTCAAACAGGAAGCACGCGCGATTCTGGCGCTCAATCATCCGAACATTCTCACCGTGTTTGAAATCGGCGAAGCCGCAGGCAGCCACTACATCGCGACTGAGTACATCGAGGGTGAAACGCTGCGCCAGTGTCTCTGGCGTGGTCCATTGAAACTTGATGAGACGCTCGGCGTTGCGATACAGGTTGCGATGGCCCTCGAAGCAGCTCATGCCGCAGGCATCGTGCATCGCGACATCAAGCCCGAGAACATCATGTTGCGCCAGGACAAGTTTGTCCGCGATCGGTTTGTGAAGGTGTTGGACTTCGGCATCGCAAAGCTGACCGATCGAGATTCAACGAACACCGATCCCGAAGCGGTGACGATACCGATTTCGGAAACTAACCCCGGCGCGATCATGGGGACGACCGGTTACATGTCGCCGGAGCAAGCGCAGGGTGAAAGCATCGACGAGCGGTCTGACATTTTCAGTTTGGGCGTAGTTCTTTATGAGATGGTGGCTGGACAGCCGCCGTTCAAAGGAAAGACTGACAGTCACACGCGTGTGCAAATCATCGATCACGAACCGGCTCCTTTGACGCAGCACGTGACCAACGTCCCGCGCCAACTCGAGCGAATCGTTTCGAAAGCATTGGCGAAGGATCGATTCAAACGTTACCAAACGATTACCGATCTAAAACTCGATCTCGAACAGCTCAGAGACGAACTCCACTTTTCAGAAAACGTTGAAACAACTAGCGAGGGAACCCGCGCGACGCAAGTCGATGTGCTCTCCGCATCGCCGACCGGAATCAAATCGCGCATTAACACGGCCGGCGAGACCGTAACCGTTTCCACCGGAGAGTCCAGACCGCAGGAGAAACGGACCAACTGGCTTGCGTACGGTGTTGCGGGATTGCTGTTAGTGTTAGTAGTTGCCGGAGCGGTGTTCTTTGCAAAGTCGTCGCGGCCAATCAACTCGGTCGCAATTCTTCCGTTCGTCAACGACAGTAAAGATCCGAACGCCGAGTACTTATCGGATGGACTCACCGAAAGCATCATCAACAGCCTTTCACAACTGCCAAACCTCAAGGTGATGTCGCGCAACGCGGCTTTCAGGTTCAAAGGTGCGAATCACGATCCGCTCGAGGCAGGGCGAACCTTGAACGTTGGCGCAGTCCTGACAGGACGGCTCGTTAAGCTCGACGATCGTTTGGTGATCAAAACAGAGCTGATCAAAGTCGACGACGGATCGCAGCTTTGGGGTGCGGAGTACAACAGCAGTCTGGCCGACATCTTTTCTGTGCAAGACGAGGTGTCGAGAAAGATCTCGCAAAGTTTGCGTCTGAAATTGTCCGGCGAGGACCAGGAGAAACTTGCCAAGCGCTACACGAAAGACGCAGAGGCATACGAGCTCTATCTGAAAGGAAGATACTTCTGGAACAAGCGCAACGAAGAGGGGTTTCGCAACGGCATCGAATATTTCAAACGCGCTGAAGAGAAGGACCCGACATTTGCATTAGCTTTTTCCGGACTCGCGGATTCATATGCTCTGCTGTGTGACATCGGCGTAGTCAGGCCGGTCGATGAGATGCCGAAGGCGAAAGCGGCAGCGCAGAAAGCTGTCGACGCCGATCCGGAACTGGCCGAAGCGTACACTTCGCGAGCGTTCGTGCGACTGGCTTACGACTGGGACTGGCTCGGCGCGCAGAACGATTTTCAGCAGGCGCTCAGGTTAAATCCGAAGTACCCGACTGCGCATCAGTGGTATGCGTCGTACCTCATGCAGATGGGAAAGTTCTCGCTCGCGAAGGCGGAGATTGAGGAAGCTCACAAGCTCGATCCGCTCTCACCGATCATCAGCGCCAACAGCGGGCTCTATTCTTATTACGAGCACAACTACGACGACGCGATCGCGAAATACAAACTGACGTTGCAGAGCGATCCGGATTTTTGGGTGGCGCGTCACTACCTCGCGTTAGCGTACGTGCAGAAGGGAATGCACCAGGAGGCGATCGCGGAGTTACGTAAATTGATCAAGGCACCGGAGAGTGGTCCAGTGCCGGACAAGGTGATCGAAGCGGAATCGGAAGCGTCGGCATCGCTCGGCTTTGCTTACGGGATGGCGGGGAAACAGGCAGATGCGCGCGCGATCCTAAATCAACTCGATGCGCTGTCTAAACGTCGTTACGTTTCGCCGCTGTATTTCGCGATTGTCTACGCGGGTTTGAAAGAAAACGACAAGGCGATTGAGTATTTGAACAAGGCTTTCGACGCGCGACATCCGGGGCTGGTGTTGATACGGATCGAGCCGATGTTTGATGGGTTGCGATCTGATGAACGCTTCAAGCAGCTAATCAAACGCTTCGAACCGATACCGTAGTTATCCGTGTTCATCCGCGGCTAATAACAGTTCAGACAACTCGGCAGGTAACGGCGATTCAAACTTCACGAACTCTCCCGTCGCCGGATGCGTAAACCCGAGTTTCTCTGCATGAAGAAAATGGCGGTTGAGGTTTCGTATGCGCGCGCGCAGGCGTGCATCCTGGATTGTATTATCGCGTCCGCCGCCATAGGTTTCGTCGCCGACGACCGGATGCTTCAGCCACGCAAGGTGAACGCGAATCTGGTGAGTCCTGCCCGTTTTCAGTTCCACATCCAGCAACGTGAACCGTTGAAACGAACGCCGCACTCGATAAAGCGTGAGAGCGTTGCGGCCTCCACGCACGACGGCCATGCGCGTACGATTCGAAGGATCGCGCGCAAGCGGTTGATCGATTCGTCCGGAAGTTTGAAGCACGCGTCCGTGGACCAACGCAACGTATGACTTGAAAACCGTTCGATCGCGAAACTGGTCGGAGAGATTTTCCAGCGCCGCTTCAGTCTTAGCGACAACCAGCAGACCCGAAGTATCACGGTCCAGGCGATGAACGATGCCGGGCCTCACGCCGGCCCCGCTGTCGGGCAGTTGTTGAAAATGGTACGCGAGAGCGTTGGCGAGCGTGCCGGAAGGCGTACCTGCTGAGGGATGGACCACGAGACCCGCGGGTTTGTTTACGACCACCAGCGTCGCGTCTTCATAAACGATATCAATCGGAATATTCTCCGGCTCAAAGCGATCTGTCGGCGGAGCGATCAGCTCCACTTCGATCTCGTCATGTTCCCGGAGTTTGTACGAAGGTTTAGCGACGCGGCCGTTTACGAGCACGTCCTCGTTCTCGATCAGTCGCTGCAGGCGTGCACGACTCCAGCCTTCGATTTGTGAAGCGAGATAAGCATCAAGACGAACGCCGGCATGCTCCGGGCCGATTCGTGTACTGCGTGTAATCGGTGGCTCACCCATTCCGCCGTTCAAAGTCTTTCATGAACGACACGAGCGCTTCGACTCCCGCGCGCGGAAACGCGTTGTAGATCGACGCACGAATGCCGCCAACCGAGCGGTGTCCCTTCAACCCATCAAGCCCTTGCGCCGTCGACTCCGCGACGAACTTCTTTTCGAGCTCCTGATCGGGCAAACGAAACGTCACATTCATGAGCGAGCGACAATCGGCGTCAGCGTGTCCTCGATAGAAATCGGTCGCATCGATAGCATCGTAAATTAGTTGCGCCTTCTCTTCGTTCTCCCGCTCCATCGCCGCGAGGCCGCCTTTGTCTTTGAGCCACTTGCAGACAAGTCCGAGGATGTAAATTCCCCACGTGTTCGGCGTGTTGTAGAGCGACTTGTTCTCGACGTGCGTGCGAAAGTCGAGCATCGTGGCAAGTCCTTCCGGAACGCGCTGCAAAAGATCGTCGCGCACGATCACGACGGTCAGACCGCTTGGTCCCATGTTCTTTTGCGCGCCCGCGTAGATCACGCCATACCGCTCCACTGGAATTTCGCGCGACAGAATGTTTGACGAAGCATCCGCGACGAGCGGCACGTCGCCCACTTCAGGCTCGCGTTTCCACTCAACGCCTTCAATCGTTTCGTTGCTCGTGATATGAACGTAAGCCGCGTGCGGACTCAGACTCATCTCGTCGCGTGAGGGCACGCGCGTGAAACCGCCGTCGGCCATCGTGGCCGCAATGTTTACGCTGCCAACCTTCTTCGCTTCCTTCAGCGCCTTCTTTCCCCAGCTTCCGGTGAGGACGTAGTCGGCGCTTCCATCCGCGGGCAGAAAGTTCATCGGCACCATCGAAAACTGCAAACTCGCGCCGCCCTGTAGAAAAAGCACGTGATAGTTGCCGGGAATGCCCAAAAGCTCGCGCATTCCCGATTCCGCGCCGGCAATGATTTCATCAAACGTCTTGGAGCGATGGCTGATCTCCATCACCGACATGCCAACGCCCGGCAAGCTGAGCAAGTCGCGCTGCGCTTCTTCCAAAACAGGCACCGGCAACACCGCCGGACCAGCGCTGAAATTAAAAATTCTCTCCGTCATTACCTTCTCCTGGATAAATTGCCACTGAAGCACAACAAGCACCATGTGCTCGCAAAATCATCTTGTGCCTTTTGTGCCTATTGCATTGTTTGTGCCTTTTTGTGGCTACTCTTCAAAACGCGAACGCAAAGCCTTCCCTGCAACCTTCGTCACCACCGAGCGCGGCACGAAACGTTCTGCCTCGACTGTAAACAAGTTGGTCCAACCTGAGATCACGGTGCTCTTCCGTCGCTCCAACGCGCGCAATGCAGTTTCGACCACGTCCTCCGCAGTTTCAACGGTCCGCATCGGCGGACGATCGATTCCGGCTGCCTGGAAGAAATTAGTTTCCGTCACACCCGGACACAACGCCATCACGTGAACGCCATGCGACCGGTTCTCGTCCCACAGCGCTTCCGAGAACGACAAAACAAAAGCCTTCGTGGCCGCATACGTCGCCATGTAAGGCACGGCCTGGAATGCGGCGGTCGACGCGACGTTGATGATCGCGCCGCGTTTCCGCTCGCGCATTGGTCCAAGAAACCGGTGCGTCAGGTCGACGAGCGATCTAACATTGAGTTGGATCATTTCGAGCTCACGATCCAGATCGAGTTTGACAAAATCGCCCATCGAGCCGAAGCCGGCGTTGTTGATGAGCATTTCGATTTCAAGGCCGCGCTTGCCGGCTTCTTCCAAAAGCAGCGCGCCCGCGTCAGGTTGCTGAAGATCAAGCGCGAGATATTGTGCGCGAATGCTCGTCAGCCGTCCGATCTCGTTGCACAAAGCGATCAGCTTGTCTTCGGAGCGCGCGACGAGAAAAACGTTTCTTCCGCGTGCAGCGAGTTTTCTGGCAAAGGCCGCGCCGATTCCCGAGGATGCGCCGGTGATGAGGGTCGTGTTCATTTGCGAAGAACAGAGAACTGGATCACTTCAAGTCAAGCAGATCGAGTTCGATGATGTCCGGGTTACCTTCTTCAAGCCTCTTGAGGGTTTCTTTACTCGGCGCGTTGTCCAGATTGATGCGAGCCACGGCCGCAGCCGCGCCTTCGAAAACGATGTTCTCCATCTCCTGCACGTTTATTTGTTCGGCCTTGATAGCATCGAGTACCCCCGCGAGCACGCCGGGCCGATCGAGATGGCGGACGACGAGTCGATAAGTGGCAGGAGTTTGTCGCGCCAGGTTGACCACGTTCGGGACTTTACCCGTTTCTTTGAACTCCTTCACGATACGCACAGTTTCAGCAGCGATCGCCTCCTGCGCCTGGTCAGTCGATGCGCCGACGTGGTGCGTGCCGTACAGTCCTTCTTCTTTCACGATGTCGTCACGAAACTCGCCGGTGCTGCTCGTCGGTTCGACTGCGTAAACATCCAGGCCGGCGCGAATGCCTCGATTGCGCATCGCCGCGACGAGTGCTGCTTGATCGACGACCTCGCCGCGCGCGGTGTTGATGAAGTAAGCGCCTTCGCGCATGGCGTTGAAGAAGTCTGCTCCAAGCAGATTTCGCGTCTCGGGATTCAGCGCCAGGTGAACACTGACGATGTCGGCTGCTGCTGCAACGGCTTTGGGCGACTCTTTTAATTCGACGCCGAGCAGTGCTGCACGCTCTGCGGTCAGGCTTCTGCTCCAGGCGACGACCGGCATGCCGAACGCGTGCGCACGCGGGATCATTTCCTGACCGATTTTTCCAACACCAATCAAGCCGAGTGTGCGGCCAAACAATCCGCGTGCTTTCGAAAATTCTTTTTTGTTCCACTCGCCTCGTCGCAACGCTGCAACGTTGTCCGCCACGCGTCGATCGAGCGCGAGGATCAACGCGAAGGCGAGTTCGGCAACGGCAATGGAGTTCTTACCGGGACAATTCGAAACGTAAATCCCGCGCTTTGACGCTGCCGCGACGTCGATCGTGTTGTAACCGGCGCCTGCGCGAACGACGAGCTTAACTGGTCCGGCGTCGAGCATGGGCTCGGTCACTTTCGTGCCTCTAACCACGAGGACGTCGGGCGCGACATTTTTGATCGCCTCAACCAGCGCGTCGTCTTTCAGGTCCGGCTGGAAAGAGATCTCGCAACCGAGCGCCTGCAATCCATCGCGTCCGGATTGTTCGAATTTGTCTGCGATTAGGACCTTCATAAAATCTTTCTTTTAAATTGTGTGAATCAACAGCCCGTCTCTCAACTTCGGCTCGAACCACGTCGACTTCGGCGGCATGATCTCATTCGCGTCCGACACCATTAACAGCTCCTCGACCGTCGTCGGATAAAGTGAGAACGCAACCGCCGCTTTACCTTCGTCGACTAGACGCTCCAGCTCCTTCGTTCCACGAAGACCGCCGATGAAATCGACGCGCTTGTCGGTCCTGATGTCCTTGATGCCAAGAATCGGATCGAGCAGCCGATCCTGAAGAATACTCACGTCGAGCGTCGCGACAGTGCCCGCCGGCAACGTCGCTTCCGGAGAGAGTTGTAATCCATACCACTTGCCGTCGAGATACATGCTCCAGCTACCGCGTTGCGAAGGTTCGGGACTCGCATCCTGCGTCACGGAAAACTGATCTCTGATCGCCTCGAGAAATTCTTCCTTCGAGAGCCCGTTGAGATCCTGGACCGTACGGTTGTACGCGAGTATGCGAACTTGCGAATCAGGAAAGATCACGGTGAGGAAATAGTTGTAATCCTCTTTGCCCGTATGCCCGAAACTTTGTTCTTTTAACTCCGCCCGTGCGCGACTCGCGCTCGCAGCACGATGATGGCCATCCGCGATGTAGAGCAAGGGAACTGACTCGAAACTCTTCACGAGCGCAGCCGTTTGCTGTAGACGCCAGATCGTATGTCGAACTCCGTCGGCCGCAGTCAGATCGAACAAAGGCGCTGCACTGATCGCCGCGGAAACTTGTTCGTCGATCTCAGGACGCGCTCTGTAAGTCAAAAACACTGGTCCAGTTTGCGCGCGCAACATCAGCATGTGACGCGTGCGATCGTCTTCCTTGTCGCGTCTCGTGCGTTCGTGCTTGCGAATGATGCCCTCGTCATATTCGTCAATGGAACAACATGCGACGATCCCGACCTGCTCATGGTCGCCCATGATCAAACGGTAGAGGTACAGACTCGGCTCGGTTTCCTTTTCGAGTGGGCAATCGGCAATCAGCTTCTCGAAATTCTCGATCGCTTTTCGATAAACAGCATCGCTATGAATGTCTGTGCCGGGAGGTAAATCGATCTCCGGACGTGAAACGTGCAGGAAACTGAGCGGATTGCCGTTCGCGAGTGCCCGCGCCTCCTCGGTATTGACGACGTCGTAAGGCACGCTGGCTACCTGTTGGGCCCGCTCGGGGCGCGGACGCAAAGCGCGAAAGGGACGAATTACCGCCACGCATCCTCCTATCGATTACATTGCGGATTGATGTAAAGGCTTAACTCAGGTTAAGACAGGATCAGAAGATTTACAAGTTAGACAGGTTGCCGAAATGCTGTTTAGAATCACGCGAGATGGGGAAAGCCGGTCACTTAATCACGCGCGTCAGTCGCAAAGTGTTCTCACGTCCGGCGGAGGCATTGCTCTTGTGCCGGATGGCGTGGTGGGTTGCCGTGCTGTCGATCACCGCGCGCTGTTATTCATTGCCGCGTGCACTGCAAATCGTTGCCGGCAACCAAAACAGAAAACCTTCAACCGCGGCGATAAATGGAGACGAACTCGCGCGCGCGATCGACCTACTTCTCTCCGCAGACGTCTTCATTTTCAAACCTATCTGCTGGAAGCGCGCGGCCGTGCTTCATCGTTATTTCGCGCGCAGCGGAGTTGCGACGCGCATCATCTTCGGCGTACGCAACGAATCCGGCGGCAAGGTCGCCGGTCACGCATGGCTCGAGCTTAACGGGCACCCGATCCTCGAAAGCGCGCCACCCGATTACGTCGTCACGTACAGCTTTCCTTCAAACGAACCCTTCGATCCACGCCTCGCCAGTCTTTGAAAGACCGAGCGTGGCAGCCTGCGACTCGATCCCAGTCGACGAAGATCAGATACATCGCGAGTTGATGGGGGAAGAAGATGTTCATCAAGAACAGCGTGGAGATGTGAAACAGGATACCGATTCCGAGAATCCACCAGCGCGCTCGGCGCCAGAAAATCGCAACTGGAAACAGCAGTTCCCACAGCAGGACCAGCGCCACGGCAAACGGCAGATATGTCTTCACCTGCGGCAATAGAAACGCGAAGCGAAAGCCAGTGTCGTGTAAGTTGTCGAGCGAATGAAAAATCGCGAGAGCGGGAAGATTGTCCGGGCCGAGATATTTTAATCCCGCCACGCGTAATTTGATCAGCGCCGAACTGAAGTAAGTCCACGCCATCAACAACTGCATCAACAGGATCGGATAAGCATAGGTAAAACGCACAAATGGCCCTGCTGAATTTTTTGTGCTTTTTGCGCCTTCTTCTGGCGTTCCTTCTTTAGCTTTCGTGGCTAAACGGCTGTCGAGCGAAAACGCATCGCCGCAAGGTGTGAACGCCAACACTGCCAGGCAATACACCGCGAGCATTTCATCGTGATTGAAATGTCCGAAGCTGCGCAGCAGACCCTGATAAAAGACCACCAGCAACAGCGATGTTTTGGTTGAGACGACCGTCAGCAAACCTGCCGTGCTGAGCAACAGCGACAGCACCATCGCTATCTTCAAAGTCATCATTCCCGAAGGCGTCTGGAGTTGATCGTAGAAACTCCACGGCAAAAACTTCATCACGCCAGTGGGCCGCAAGATCGTCGGCGGGAGTGAACCGAGTGCGGAAAACGAAGTGACGAGAACCGAAATCAAAAACGTGCCGTGCACCACCGCGCGCACCACACCCAGGGCGAAAGCGCTCGACGGAACGACGCGATTTACAATTCCTTGCGCCACGATTCTATGAACTTGTCGTAATCAGCGTAGCGGCCGCTTTCCCAGCGATACATGTCGAGCCGGATCGCTTTCAGTCGCTGCGGTGAGGACGCCGCCTGTTGCTTGTTGTAGAGATCGCCCCATGCCTGGAGCAGGTCAGGGAGTCGCGCGCCCGGCGGAAGATTTTCCACTCCGCCGTAACGACGCACGAGTTCTTCGTTATCGGGATGAATCGACTTGAGCTTGAAGCTCTGGTTATCGATGGTTGCGTTGACCATGGTCCAGGTGCGGCTGTAGAGCGCATTCGTGAGCCTGATCGGGCGGATGTCAATCGTCTCACCGGAAACGGTTTCGCCTCTGAGAATGCAATAGCTGCGGCCACGCTCGAGGTCGCCGCCCGCCATCATCACGTTCCAGGCAGTGAATGGATAAAGATTTCGCACGAAGAGGAACGACCAGATGAGTGGGAGGAAGATCGCCGCGGTGAGAATGGCGTACTTGATCGTCACGCGCCGATTATTGGGCGCTGAGAAGTTTGTAAGTTTGGAAGTTATCAACGATTCGTTCCACGCTGAGCTTGGCTTTATCGAGCGCGACTTCGTAGCTGGACGTGATGTCGGTGGCAATCTCCGTCGTCGTCTTGCCTTGTTCGAGACCTTTCCAAACTATCATCGCAGTCTCGTTAAGTTGGTAGTATTTCTTCGTGTTGAGATCGACGAGTATTCCTTCGCCGCCATCGAAATCCGTAGCTACGACGTGTTTGCCCGCGGTTAAATTCATCATGAGTTAAGCCTTTTCTGTTCGAGCAGGCGATAAGGCCCGCTGGCCCACCGTTCTGCCATTTCACGAATGAGATCGGAAGCAAGTTTCTGTTTTGCGTCAGCGTCGGCGACAAACGCGCGGGTGCCGGAAGATTCTTTCGAGTAGTTCCGGTTGTCACGCGCGATTGTTTCCATCTCTTCAGCCGACGGACTGATGTTGAAGACGCGCAACACGTCGAATATTACAGGTAAAGACAGTTGATTGTAATTAAGCAAAATCGCCGCATCGTTCGCAAGACGATGCGCCAGCGAGTAGAAGCTGCCGATCGTTCGGGCGCACAGCTCTTCGAGTCGCATTTCGGCGACTTCTTCCGGTGAAGTGCCCGTGATCGATGCGAGCACGCGCCGATCGTCGTCGATCAGCCACGGAGGAACGTCGGCGATGTTCGAAACGATCGTTTCGACTGGGTCGCGGTAAAGGAAGACCCACGGCACGTGGGGCCAGATGCGTCTGATCCGTTCAATCTGCGCAAAGCTACAACACGAAAACTTGATGAACAGGTGTTGTTCCCTCCCGGTCCGGCGTTGACCTAAAACATGGACCACACCGCGCAGAAAAACCGAGTAGAGCGACTCTTTAACTTTGTCAGTGGCGTCAGTGATAAATCTCGCGACCAGCTTGTCGATTGCATTCGCTTCCGAAAGAACGATTGAGTCGGTAATGGCGCGGCAGGCATTGGCGAGGAGTGTTGAGCCGCAGCGTGACGAGTGGAAGATGAAGCCGGTAGGCGGAACGCTGTCGAGCACCTTTTCGACTTGCAGCACCACGTCAAATTCGGTGAACAACTCACGGCGATTGTTCTCGGTCTTCGCGCGTTCGACTGTTTGTTGGAAGAACGGCTCGGTCAGAGTTACGCCAGTCATATCCAGCCACAGCAGACCGGGACGACCGTTTACGACCACCGCATCGACCGGAAGAAATCCTGTAATCCTGTCTAATGCCATGGGATCTTGCCGAAGCTTTGCAGGCAAAACAGACAAGGCGATCCGGTGTACAGATCCGGCGCTGCTCCCTGCGAGCGCAGGGCGGCGAGCGCGGACTTACGTTTTTGCAGTTGCGCATCAGCGAGCGATACGAACTTCGCGTAAGCATCGGCGAACGATTCAACGTTCAGATCCGCAATCACGTCGTGCTCTTCATCCGCGCCACGAAATCCCGACAGGTTGCAGCAAAGCGAAAGCCGCCCGCGATAGTCAATATTCATGCTCGTGCCTGCGAGCGGCGAGCATGGCGGGCGTTCCTCGTCGATGTTGTAGTAACCGACATCGAGCCCGATCTTCATTTTGAAGATACGCGCGAGCGTCGCGATCTCCTGCTCTGCCAAACGCTGCTCGTCCAGACTCAACGCAGATCCATCCGCCAATGCGTTCGACGTCGGCATCACGTGCGCGAAGTGTAGCGACGCCGCGCCCATGCGCGCAGCGAAGATTGCGATCTGTTCGAGCTGGTCCACCAGGTCGCGTCGAATCACAATTTTCAATCCGAACGGAAGGTTCGACATGTAGCAGCGAGAAAATGCTCGCACGAGACGATCGAAAGATCCCTCGCCACGCCAGCCATCGTGAGTCTGGCGAGTCACACCGTCGAGGCTGAACGCGACGTGAGAGAGTGCAGCGCGATTCGCCTGGATAGCGGGCCAGACCCGATCGAAGTGCCAACCGTTCGAAACAAAGCTCGCACTCAAGCCTGCCTCGGCGATTGTTTCGAGTGTGTTTGCAAACTCCGGATGGAGAGTTGGTTCGCCGCCGGTGAAGTTGACGTGAGTGACGTCGGCGACTGCCCGGGCCTCGCCAATCACTCGCCGC
>DASSEB010000244.1:0-4140 GCA_035696765.1 Pyrinomonadaceae bacterium
ATCGGAATATTCGACACGACAGATGATCTGATCGATCGCGTGCGGCGTTACGTTGGCGAGGGATATCAACGCGTCAAGATAAAGATCCAGCCTGGCTGGGACGTCGGGCCGGTTGCGGCTGTGCGCGCAAAGTTTCCCGACGTTCCATTACTGGTTGACGCAAATGCAGCGTACATGCCCCGCGACTCGGAGCTATTCCGCGAATTGGATCGATTCAAGCTGATGATGATCGAGCAACCGCTGGCGGCGAATGCGATCGCAGAAGCGGGTGAACTTCAGGCGCAGCTCAAAACGCCTTTGTGTGCGGATGAATCAGCCGACTCCATGACCGCGTTGGACCAGCTAATCAAATGCAAAGCGGCGCGGATCATCAACATAAAAGTTCAGCGCGTCGGTGGTTTGAGTGAAGCGCTGTTGATGCTGAAGACAGCGCGTGCCGCGGGGCTTCAGTGTTGGGTGGGCACGATGCCGGAGTTGGGGATCGCGTCCGCTCAGGGTTTGCAACTAGCGATGCACGAGGGCTTTTCGTTCCCAACAGATATCGAAGCGTCGTCGCGTTGGTACGTCGACGATATCGTCGCTCCAGCGATTGAAATCGATAAGCGCGGGTTCATCCAAGTTCCGCGCGGCCTTGGCAGCGGCTTCAAAGTGTCACGCAAGAAAGTTGAGCGCTACACGATTGCGACCGAGAAGGTAGTTCCATGAAACGTCTATTTTTATCTTTGATCCTGTTGTGTTTGGCGGTGATGGGCCAGGCTTCGGCGCAGTCGTGGAAAGATACGCCGCGCGTTTGGGAAGCGCCGCTGGTTATTCCAACTTACGAACTGAATCCGCCGAATCCGTATCCGGCATTGCTCGACTGGCAGCGCCGCAAGTGGCGGCCCGTCTACCCGTATCCGTTCCTCGATTCGCTAGGCACCGAGAAAACAAACAAAGCATGGAAAGCAGTTTATCTCGAAAATGAATATCTGAAGGTGACGGTGCTTCCCGAACTCGGTGGACACGTTTATCAAATCTTCGATAAGACACTCAACCGCGACATCATCTATTCAAACCCGGTGATGAAATACGCGATGGTCGCGTTGCGCGGCGCGTGGGTTTCAGGTGGTATTGAGTGGAATTTTCCGGACGGCCACACGCTCACCACCGTTGCGCCGATCGATTACGTAATGCGCACGGAAGCAGACGGCAGTGCGGCGGTGGCGATCGGCGACACGGAGCGCGTGCAGCGAATGCAGTGGCAGGTGATCCTGCGCCTGCGACCGGGGACGCGGGTGCTCGAGTCTGAAGTTACGTTGAATAACCGCCGCGAAGTACCGGGACGTTACTGGTACTGGTCCACTGCCGGAGCTCCGGCTGCGCCCGATTTGCGTTTCAACTATCCGATGCGAGAGGCATATCCGCACGCGTTTTGGCCGGTGTTCAAGTTTCCGATCGAAAAAGGAGTTGATATCGGTCGCTTCAGCGAAGTGCCAAACTTTCTCTCGTTGTTTGCACGCGACTCGAAGCGCGACTATTTCGGGGTTTATTACGAGAAGTCTGACTGGGGCGTGGTCCATGTCGCGGACCATCGTGAATTACCGGGTAAGAAAACATGGACGTGGGGAACAGATGATAACGGGAATATTTGGATCGATAAGCTGACTGACGGTGGTGGACAGTATGTCGAGTTTCAAGGCGGGCGTTTTGAAACTCAGATGGAACATCAGTTCATTGCGCCTCACCGCGTCGAGCATTTCCTTGAATATTGGTTTGGGGTGAACCGGATGGGCGGTGCGTGGAATGAAGCGACGCGTGATGCGGCGGTGAGAGTGAATTTGCAGGGCGATCGCGCGAGCGTTGCAATCGCTGCGAACGAACGGTTCAGTCAAGCAGAGTTGATTTTAACGAGCGGCGACAAGCAGGTGCATTCAGAACACATTGATCTGGATCCAATCAGAGTTTTCACGACCGATATTGTCGTATCCGCTCCGCGTCAGCCGCTGGAGTTGACACTCAAGAGCAAAGACGGCCGGGTACTGCTGCGCTATCGCACTGACTCGCCAGTCGACAACAATCCGGATTTCAAACCCGCGACGCGTCCGATTCCGGATCCACCAAACGCCACCAGCGCCGAGCAGAGCTACGTCGCCGGACTTGCTCTCGATAAAAAGAGCAAAGAACGTGAAGCCCGTGATGCATACTTCGAAGCACTGAAACGCGATCCGGGATTTGCACCCGCGCACATCGCGCTCGGTCTCTCCTTTTATAGAAGCGGTGAATACGAAACTGCTGCTCACCATCTCGAAGCGGCACTCGTACGCAACAAAGACGCGGGTGACGCTCATTACTACCTCGCGCTGGCCCAACGCGCGGTGGGCCAGACTTCCGAAGCCGAAGACCATCTGCTGTGGCTGGTGCGCTCAGGTTATCGTGAGTCTCTAGCCCGTTACATTCTGGGTGAGATTGCGTTAACCAAAGGCGATACAAAGAAAGCGCTCGAACACCTGCAACAGGCAGTGATGCTCGATCCACGCGATCTAAAGGCGCGCACCGTGTTAGCAGTTGCCGAACGGCTCGACGGAAACATTACCGCCGCGCGCTCTCGGATCAACGAGGTCGCTAACGAGCTTCCGATCGACTACTTCGCGATGCACGAACAGGCTTTGATCAGCAGAGCTGCTGGTGATACCCAAAAAGAAAAAACAGCCACGGATCAACTGCAACATCTCTTGTCGCGCGAGCCTGACGCGGTGCTCGAACTGGCGTTTGACTACGCGGCCATCGGTCAGCAGCGAGAAGCAATTGCGGTTCTTGAAAACGCGATCAAGCTCGGTCCATCAGGCATCTTGGCCGTTGATAAAACCCGCATTCATCCCATGCTCTATTACACGCTCGGCTATCTTTATCAGAAATCCGGCGAACGCGATCGCGCGCGCACGCAATTCGCGTCGGGTATGAAAGGCGATCCGGCTTTCGTCTTTCCTCACCGCGTAGAAGAGATCGACGTGCTGCGTGCCGCAGTCGCCGCGAACGCAAACGATGGCCGCGCGGCGTATTACCTCGGCAACGTGCTGGCCGCCATGAACCGTGACAAGGAAGCACTGGCTGCGTGGCGCGATGCGGTGAAGCTCGATCCTACAAACACGATTGCGCAACGAAATTACGCGAGGGCGCTGTGGCTCGTCTCGCAAAACCGAGAAGAGGCAGCGGCTCAATATCAACGCGCCATCAACGTCTCTCCCGGCGACTTTCGTCTCTACATCGAGTTCGACAAATTATTGACCGAGCTGCGTGCTACCGACCGTCGCATCAAATTGCTGGAGGGCGCTCCGGCGGCGGTGCTCGCACAATCGAGCGCGGTGCAGTCACTGTCCGGCGCTTACATCGACGCTGGTCGCTTTTCCGATGCCGCAGCGTTACTTGCCAAGACAACATTCACGTCCGGCGAAGGAGAAGACGCCGCACTCGGGTTATACCGAAAAGCGCACCTTGGTTTGGCTCGCAAGTATCGCGAAGCAGGTGATCATGCAAAGGCTGCGGCGGAATTTGCCGCGGCGACTGAGTTTCCCCGCAACTTCGGAGTGGGTCGACCTGCGATGCAATCGCAAGCGCAGTATTACGTCGCGGCGGCGCGCGAGTATGAAGCTGCGGGAAAACCGGATGAAGCGGCACGTTGGTGGCAACGTGCGGCAACTGAAGAACTGAACGCGCCGACGCAACCGGAAGAACCATGGTCCGAGCATTACTATTACAAGGCCGTCGCCCTGGACCATGTCGGGCGCAAGGCTGACGCGCGGAAGTTATACGAACGCCTGGCTCGGCTCAATGACGATCAAAAGATGATCGAAGCAGAGCCCTGGCCGGCAACTGGAGCGATTCGCTTCGTTTTGGCCGGTGCCGCGTTGAAAGCTCTTGGCCATAACGAGGAAGCACGCATCGCGCTCGAACGCGCGTTGAAGCTCGATCCGCAGAACGAACTCGCCATTTCACAACTCGCGGAACTAAAACGAACTGCGAGCTCGACTGTCGGGGCGGCTCTCGGTCGCAATCGGTCGCGGAATTAAGTTTATGCCGAGCACGCTGGAACTCTTGCGCGACATGATTGCGATTCCGAGTGTAAACCCGATGCGGGCGAACAGTGGCGAACGCGTCGAACAA
>DASSEB010000245.1:0-24379 GCA_035696765.1 Pyrinomonadaceae bacterium
TGCGCCGCGTTGATTGCCGCCTGTAAATCGTCTTTTGGACCAACGGTAATGATCCGGCGTCCGTTCACCCAACTCTCAGAATACGTCCCGCCGTGTAGTTTGAGTGCAATTACTACGCCGAGCGTACCCAGGACAGCCAAAACACTGAGTATCACCAGCGATTTCGAAACACCTTTACTCATTGCACCGCTCACTTCTTTTCGAACACAAACTCATTGCAGCCCATACCCGCGTGTCCGCACTTCAGTTTCGTCAGCACGAACCCGCGAGCGCGGCAAAAATCAAACACCTCATCCGGCGTTGACGTTTCGTACGGATAACCGCCAACCCAGTCGACGATGTCGCGCCACTTGGTCATGCCGCGATTTTTTCGGTAGCCGGTCCATGACTCGATGTAACGCCGCGGGTTGAGAGTAATTACAGAGACAGCCATCAACTTTAGCTCGCCCGGAATCGTGACCAGGACGGCGAAAGGCGTCCGTAAAATACCGGGCAAGCCGTTATACGTTTTCTTGATCCAAAACCAACGCGCAGTCTGGCTGCCGGTATCGTTATACAGCGCGATGAAAAACTTCCCGCCGGGGGCCACGCGCGCCTGCGCGTTCTCCATGGCGGGCCAGAGTTGACCCGTGTGATGTAAGACGCCCCACGAGTAAACGACATCAAACTGCCCGAGCGACTGCATAAAATCGTTATCGAGCACGGAGGCTTCCTGGATCGTCCAGGAGTCGTCGTCTTGAAAATAATTCTTCTTCAGTTGTCGCGTACAAGCAACGGACTTCGGATCGAAGTCGAACGAGTGAACTCGCGCACCGAGACGCCGCGCCGCAAGACTAAAGAGGCCGCTGCCCGAACCGATATCGAGAAAAGTCTTCCCGGCGAGTGAGTCGACTTCCAACATCTCTTTTAACGACGACACCGCGCGTTGAATACGATCCTCGTCAAGAGACGCTAAGAATTGCGACCAATTCTGGCCAAACTCGAATCGCTCTCCACGCGCGACCTCCGCGGCGTTGATATTCTCTGCGGCGTTGATATTCATAAACTCTGTCAGTATTTAATCACGTAGTAAATCATCTTCACATATTCTGTCGGCACCAATCTCCAGCCACGCCGACTCAGCCACCACGTGCCGGGCCGCGGAGACTCGTCTCCAGGTCTCACACTGATCAACCCGATTTGAATCCCAGTGTCGCGAAAGACTCGCGAAAACACCCACAACGCGCGGCGAGAGTGATAAGCCGACGTGACGACCAAAACTGAATGCAGCTTATGCTCTTCCGCATACTGCCTGACAACGTTTGCTTCCTCATGCGTGCCGGCGACCGGTTGCAACAGCACCTCGACATTGTTCACCGGCACGCCTGCATTTCTAATCTCTTCCAACGAACGCTCGTAAAAGTAAAGGTTGCGTTGTTCCGCGCTGGACCATGGGCCACGCATGTTGTCGTTGGTAATCAAGACTCGTGGAGAGCGGCCCGCGAGTAGTAGTTTGGCTGCTTCGCGCGCGCGTTCCTTGTAGTTAGCCGAACCTCCGAGAACGACGATCGCATCTGCAGTCGCCAGCGGAGCGTCAGTTATCAAGAATCTCGCACCAACCCACGCGACGAGCGGCCAAATCAGGATGCAGCTAACAAAGATCTTGACGAGAATTCGGCCGCGCCTGCTCACCAGCAGATTCCCTGGTACCCGTCGCCGGAACGCTTATCAAAAAGCCGCACCAGATCGATTACGGTTTGATCCGGTCGCAGGCGTGATTCGATCTGCCGGAACTCTTCAGACTTATTCCCGATCACGATCGTGTTGGCAGCGTCCAGCACTTCATCGATCGAGCTTCGCATCAACTTCGCGATGTGTGGAATCTCGTGTTCGATGTATTCCTTGTTCGAACCAAAAAGACGCGCGAGGGAAACATCGCGATCGTAAATCACCAGCTCAAGTCCTTTACCGAGCAGCGTCTCTATCAGAGTCACCATTGGCGATTCGCGCAGATCGTCAGTGCCGGCCTTGAAACTGAAGCCCAGCACGCCGACTCGTTTGTTGCCCGTGCGCAAGACCATGTCGAGCGCCTTCTCAACCTGGAGCCGGTTCGTGATGCTGATCGCCGACAAGACCGGTGTTTCGACGTCGAGCTCCTTCGCCTTGTAACTAACCGCGCGCAGATCTTTCGGTAAACACGAGCCGCCAAAAGCAAAGCCCGGTTTGAGGTAGTAAGAAGAAAGGTTGAGCTTGGCGTCGGCACAAAAAACGTTCATCACTTCATGACTGTCGAGCTCGAGCGCCTTGCAGATGTTTCCGATTTCGTTAGCAAAGCTCACTTTCAGCGCGTGAAAGCAGTTGCAAACGTACTTCACCATCTCAGCCGTCTTTACCGATGTCGTAAAAACCGGCGCGTCGATGTTTGCGTAAAGGCTGCGCACGACCTTCGCCGTCTCTTCGTCGTCCGCGCCAATCAACGTGAACGGCGGCGCGTAGAAATCTTTCAAAGAAGTACCTTCACGAAGAAACTCCGGATTCACGCAAAGACCAAAATCCTTTCCCGCTTTCTTTCCTGACGCCTGCTCGAGCGCGGGCTGGGCCACACTTTCGATACTGCCGGGCAGCATCGTGCTGCGAATCACCACCGTGTGACGTTCATTCTTTGCACCAATACCCGCGCCGATCTCCTCGCACACTTTCCGCACGTGGTCCAGGTTCAAACTGCCGTTTGGTTTACTCGGCGTACCGACGCAAACGAGGGAGATAT
This sequence comes from Pyrinomonadaceae bacterium, assembly GCA_035696765.1. Taxonomy (GTDB): domain Bacteria; phylum Acidobacteriota; class Blastocatellia; order Pyrinomonadales; family Pyrinomonadaceae; genus PSRF01. Next base: position 2,747 of record DASSEB010000245.1, read on the forward strand.
CCGACGCCTCGATCGCTTCCGAAGAGTTGGTGGTGGCGCGCAAATTACCTGCCTTGACTACGTCGTTAATGAGTTCATTAATCCCCGGCTCTACAATCGGACTCTTGCCGCTATTGATGATGTCGGCTTTGGTGGGATTGACGTCGACTCCAATCACCGCGTGCCCCTCGCGCGCAAAACACGCCGCCGACACACAGCCCACATACCCAATACCGAAGATGCTGATTCTCATTAAACGTTCGTCCTCTAGATCCAATCAGGCGTAATCGACAGATTGCACAGATTTCTGCTTGATCGGCGAGTGATCCTTTGCGTTGTTCTTTACACAAATGGAAACAAAACTCTCGGTGACCTGTCGCCAGCCGTAGTTCTTTCTCACTATCGAAGCTGCTCTTTGGCCCAACTCAGCGGCTGTCGCACTGTCAGTCAACACTTTCACAACTGCATCGGCAAACGCGGCCGGCTCATCAGCGAGCAACAACTCGACCCCGTCGGTAAGCGGCAACCCTTCAGCGCCGATCGTCGTCGAGACTACAGCTTTCTCCATCGCCATCGCCTCGAAGATTTTGAGCCGCGTTCCACCGCCGATGCGCAGCGGAACAATGTAGGCCGCAGCGTTGTCCATGTAAGGCCGCACATCTTCCACGCGGCCGGTGATGATCAGAGAAGGATCGGATTTACCCAGCTCGACGAGCGCCGGCGTTGGGTTCCTGCCGACCACGGTGAGCGTCGCATCGGCGACCTTTTGCTTGATCAGCGGCATGATCTCGCGCATGAAGTAGCGAATGGCGTCGTCATTCGGGAGCCAATCCATCGAGCCGGTGAAGACCATGCTGTGAGCTGAAGTCTTCGCGTCCGGGTTTGGTCGAAAGAACTCGACGTCAACTCCGGTCGGCACGTCGAATACAGCTTCCGCGCCGTATTCGCGTTTCATCTGCTCGCGATCGTCCGCCGAGACGGCGATGACAGAATCAAAACGCCGGCACATATCTCTTTCGAACCGGCGCATCTTCTGCCATTGGCCGTAGAGGTAAGATTTCTTAACCGGATTGGTGTGGACCTCGTAATGACGCTTCCAAATCATCGCCTCGACGTTATGCTGAAAGAGAACCGCGGGAGTCGAGAGGCTTCGCGGAACATTCACAGCGGGCGCGAGGAAGTCGCAGACGAGCAGGTCGAAGGAATGGTTACGATCGCGCTCGCTAATCTCGCGCCGCATCGCGGCTGATTCGTACTTCTTGATCGCGTACGGATGTTGTGCGACGAGATTCAAAAACAGTTCCACGTAAAATCCGGGCGTAAACTTTTCGCGACGACGGTGCGGAATGCAGACGAGCTCGTGGCAATACTCCGACGCATTGCGGCGGTCCTCAGCGCTCGCGGACCCGTCGTCGAGCGTCAGGTACGTGACGTGGTGATCGCGCTTCAATTCCTTCAGCATGTTGTAAGTACGGATCTTCCCGCCCTTATCAACCGGGTGAAGCAATTCAGTTTTGAGCCACAAAATCCGCATACTAGAGTACACGCTTACTTTTGACCGGATTTCAGGATTTCAGCGCGGGACGAGCTTACAGCGCACGATTGCGGTCGTGAATTCTCGTGTCAGCGGGTTCGCCAACCGTTGAAGTCTTCTTATCGGCACCGGCTCAAACTCTTCAAACTCAAAATCACTTTCCTCGACGATCTTCTTAAAGCGCCGGATCGTCAACTGGTTGAGACCACCCTCAGCTTCGCCAAAACGCGTGGCGCCGTCCGTTTTGAAATCTGAGCGCCAGCGAATCAACGACTTCTCGGTGAAAATAAGATGGGCCCAGGGAAACGGAGAAAAAAGATGGCCGCCCAGCGGGTGATACCAGGTTGGCCCAAACGCCGCGATCACGCAGCCTTCGTCCTTCACGAGCTTCCGCATGATTCGCAGGATCGCCGCAGGATCGTTAAAGTGTTCGAAAGCATCGAGCGACAAAATGATGTCGGCTTTTTCATCCGTTTGAGTCGTAAAAATACAACGCTCGGCTACACCATGCGCGAGGGCCGTCTGTCTCGCTTTCGTTAAAGCGCGTTCGCGAATGTCGATGCCGATAACTTTTTTTGCTCCCCGCTCTGCCACCTCAACTGCATCAGCGCCGTCGCCGCAGCCAAAGTCAATCACGACTTTGTCTTTCGTCTCTTCCCAAATGCGTTTACCGAGCAGCTTCTCGATTTTGCTCACGCCCTTATAGGCGCTGCCGTTACAGAAACCCGTCTCGCCGTCGACACTAATCCGGCGGAGCAAACGGTATCCCAAAGAACCTCCAATTACACCCATCGCAACTCAAGCACGCGCCGCTGCGAGGATGCTTTCATCAGCGCTTTCGAAACCAGTTAATATACTTTCCCCGTCTATAAATCGTCGTAACCACATCTCGAGGTTGACGAGAGACCACAATCTTTCGGAGTGGTTTGCCTCGCCACGTTGATGTTGGTTAACGAGCGTGCGCACAAACTGCGGGTTGAAGAGGCCGCGATCCATTGTGCGACTGCTGAGAGCATATTCGTCCAACACGTTCGTATAGGCCCCACGAAACCACGCGCCGATCGGGACCGGAAAACCCATCTTTGCTCTCGTCAAGATCTGTTCCGGCAGAACACCCTTCATGCTCTGCCGCAGCACATACTTCGTCGTCCAACGATTCAGTTTGAGTCGTTCCGGAAGCGCCGAAGTAAACTCGACGAGCTTATGATCCAGAAACGGCACACGGCTCTCGACCGAAGCCGCCATGCTCATCTGGTCCTGTTTCATGAGCAACTCGTGCAGATACGTTTTGATATCGGCATAGAGCAAGCGATCCAGCAACGAAGTCGCGTCAGTCTCGGAAAGTGCTCGCCTTACTCCGGCATACGGATCGATTCCGCCGACGCGATCGACCGTCTCGCGCGTCAATAACTGCTCCTGGTCAGAGCGCGGAAAGACTGCGAAGTTGTCGAAGTAAATGCTCTCGATGTCCGGCGACAGATTCAGGAAAGTTCGTTGCAGCTTCGAACCCGTCATACCCGCAATCTGATCGCGCACGAGGTCTCGGATGCTGGAAGGCACCATGCGGTGATAACGTTTGCCCAGCGCCAGATTCAATATGGTTTTACGATAGCGGGCATACCCGGCCATGAGCTCGTCGCTGCCCTCGCCGGTCAAGACAACTTTGACGTGCCTCGAAGCAAGTTCGGAAACAAAATAGAGCGCGACACTCGAAGGATGCGCCAGCGGCTCATCTTCGTGCCAGATCAATTCGGGCAACGCTTCGAAGAACTGCTCGGGAGTGATGAGTACCTCGTGATGGTCCGTCTTGAAAGTGCGGGCGACGAGGCGCGCGTATTCGAGTTCGTTTGCTTCGCGCTCGGCAAAAGCAACAGAGAACGTCTTGATGGGTTCGTCTACAAGCTTACTCATCACCGCCGCGATTGCGGACGAGTCGATTCCGCCGGACAAAAACATTCCGAGAGGAACGTCTGCCATCAATCGCAGTTGCACTGACTCTCGAAACAACTCGCTCCATTCGGCGATGTAGTCTCGCGCGCTGCGCCCGTTTGGCGCGCTCTTGGCAAAACTGACATCCCAGTACTTTTTGATTCTGATCTCGCCGTCACGCCACGTCAGCGTGTGGCCGGGCATTAAACGCTTGACGTCGACGAAGAGCGTGTCTTCACCGGAGGTTGCGTGATTGGCGAGATAATCCGAAAACGCTGAGTAGTTCAACTCGGGCTTTACTGCTCGTGCTTCGAGCAACGCTTTGATTTCCGAAGCGAAGTAGAGCGAACCATCAGCCGTGTGAACGTAGTAAAGCGGCTTGACGCCGAGACGATCGCGCGCGATGAACAGCTCACGCTTTTTTTTGTCCCAGATCGCGAACGCGAACATGCCGCGCAAGTGCTCGACACAACTGTCGCCGTACTCCTCGTAGAGGTGCAGGATAGTTTCCGTGTCGCAATGCGTCCGGTAGACGTGCCCTCGAGCTTCTAACGTCGCGCGGTAATCTGCGTGATTGTAGACTTCGCCGTTGTAGATGATTTGAAGCGAGCCGTCTTCATTGGTCATCGGCTGGTGACCTGAAGCAACGTCGACGATACTGAGCCGGCGATGGCCCAGGCCGATGTTCTCGTCGATGTAAATCCCCTCATCGTCCGGTCCGCGATGAGTGATCACATCGCGCATGCTTTTAAGCAGACTCGGGTCGACGCGCCGTCTCGATCGGCTGGAAAACGCGATCCCATTAATTCCGCACATATATCTCTTTTTTCGCGTCTTTCCTCAACCAGGAGTATTCAACGCGCGCACGCGACTCTACAATTCTATGCCCGGCAAGCTCGAGCTTCTGCCCGCCAAGCAAAATTAATTCCGCGGGGGTCGAATCGTTTCCGTCAAACCGTAACCAAGTGTACTCGAAATCTGAAATCAGTGAACCAGTTTGCGCTACTCCAGCCTTGCGGCGATCGCGAATTATCAACACATCGCGGTAATTTCCATTATGCACTTCAAAGCCGCGGCCGCCAGTCACGGCGATTTGTTCGACTCTGCCTCGCGCGCCCGTAGGCTGCGGCAACAGCAGAGTCGTTATCTCGAGTTCACCCTCGGCGGGAGCCGAAAAGACGCAGACCGGGGCCGGCTCTCTTTCTCCATAACAGTGTGAAACCCAGCCGTCTTCCTTTGTCCAAGTGCCGTTTGGAGCGAAACTGATGATTTGCAGCCCGGCGGTCTCCTGATTAGTCGCACCGTTTTCATGCACCGACTGCCTTGGACTGTCGCCTTCGAGCGTGGGCGACGTGCCGGAATCGAAGTGAAACCACAGATCGAGTTGGTGCCGGCCGCTGAGCTCGACCTGGTCACGCATGATCCAGTAATCACGCTTCAGAAACAAGATGCTGCGAGTGTGGGTGCCGGGTTTTGCCAGTTGCTGGTAGCCATTGTGCCGCCCTGCGACGTAGGTAAAACGCGTGTGATCGAGCCAGGCGACACGCTCGCAATGCGTCACAGTCTTCCAGGAGAACGTGTCACCGGAGACAGATGACGATTCGCGGTCGACGGTCAGCGTGTTATGCGCCATCGAGCTGCGAAACCAGTCGCGCATCTCCTTTCCGCCTGTGTACGTGAAAGTTCCGGGGTCAACCAAAAGTGTTCGACCGTGCGCGGCCAGTTCGATCGCGAGTGCGTCCGCGTGAGCGTGGCCGCAGTTCGACATGCCGTGAGGACCGCAATCGAAAAGGAGATAGTTAGCGGTTGGCGACCAGCCGTCACGCATGACGAAGTAACCGCCGTCGGGAAACTGGACTGATTGCTTGGCGGGCTCCCGCGGTTCGATCTGATCGAATTTGGTCAAACCTTCTGCGCCGAGCAGCCAGAGTGTCTCTTCCGCCGCGCCGCCGGCGACGAATTTGTAATCAGGCCGGTCGAAGAGGACAGCGCCAGTCGATAGCAACGAACGGAAGTCGTTGGCCGGACGCTGGTCCAACATGACCAGCCGCCCGCCGTCGTCGTCGCCGAAGAAAGGACTCGTACCGTCCGGACGCGTTATGTACATCAGGTGGTCCAACAACAACTCGAGCCGCGGTTCCAACTCGTTCGGCAACGTCATTGCGTTGCGTTGAAGCAAAACGGCGAGATGGATGTAAAAGTCCGTCGTGTAGCGATGGTAGTAACTCGACTGCTCAAAATAAACGCCGTCGGGTTTCACGTGTCGGGGTAGTTGCGAGAGAAGAATTTCGAGACCGAGTTCACGCCAGCGCTCCGCATCTTTGAACTCCGGCAACAAGAGCCCGATGTAGAAAAGGCCGAGTGCTTCCCCCGTCAGGTGTGTATTTGGACTGAAGTACGTGGAAAGATAGGTTTCGAGATGCAGCGCGTTCAAGTATAGAAACTTCAGGATTCGCAGCATCAACGGAGTTGTCAACGCGCCAGATTCTTTGAAGAATTGCAGCGCCCAGAGCCACGCTATCGATCGAAAAGAGACTTCGAGACTGCTCGCCCAGTTGATCCCGAGCTTCGGCGGGTTCTGGTCCATCCACGAGGTGACGTGTGAGGCGAAGATGTCTGCGTAGCGTTCGTCGCCGGTCAGCCAATACGCGCGGCCGAGTGTGACGAAGTACTGGTGACGATTGAGCTCCCACGTGATCTTTTTATCCCCTGCGACACGTGCGTCCAGATAGTCGAGCTGGCTCCAGTGACGGAGAGGCGTGCGTTTACCCGACAACGGTTCGAGGTGCCAATCGATGTTCTCGCCGAGTTTCAACTCGCGTAATCCGAGTAAACTGAAAGTGCCTTCGCCAATACGATTCGCGGCATGGACAATTTCTTCTTCCGCCTCCGGCCAGCGACGACGAAGCTCGAAGAGCGTTTGTTCTTTCTTATCGAAGGACGCGAAGAACCGTGGCTCGCTCTTCGTGCGCAGGTGTTCGAGAAGCGCCGCCGTTGATGTCCAACGCGCAGTCAGCAAACTGAGCAACTGTTCGTCACTCGGAAGATTGACATGCCTGGACCAACCGCTCCGCTCCGAAAGAATGGCGACCCGCTGTGCGACGCGCACGCTGATCTCATCCATCTTCAAGCCCTTGAGCTTCTTTATTTTTGTCGTGAAAGAACTCAACTCAGTTTTTTACAGGATTAAGCTCGATGACCTCGTACATCTCCGCGACCGCGCGCGCGGTTGCCGTTCCGGGTTTATAAAACATCTCGCCCGCTACTGCTCTTCTCGACTCCGATTTCTGCTGCGGGTCCGCAAAACTCTCGTCCACCGCCGCGACCAAGTGATCGATATCCAACACACTCTTCGACACATCCATCAGCAGCTGCACGTACACCGGCTCGATGTCCGTTTTCTCCAACAGCTCGGGCACGTGAATGCGGATCAGCGGACGATCGAGTAACAGATACTCAAACCCGACGGAACTGTGATCCGTAATCAACACATCCGCCGCCATTAAATACGTCGAGGAATTACTGCCCGTCGCCAGAACTCCCCCGTGAGCCTGCAACAATGGCTCCAGTCTCTTCCCCCAATCCGCGCCGCCCGAATGGTAATCGTCGCCCTGCCGCGAGCGATCGTGAAGTTTGACGATGACTGCGTAGCCGGCAGCGCCGAGTCGTTTCACGATCTCTTCACCCATCGACGCCACGGACGAATACTTCGACCACGTCGGCGCATACAAAACAGTCTTTCGCGCCGGATCGATCCCAAGCGACGTCAAGATCTGGTTGCGGTCGAGCGAGCCATCGACGAGACAATCCAACCTCGGCATTCCAATCAAACGAATCGCCGGACTGTCTGCTGCAATCGCGCCCGTGTCGATAAAGTTTTGCAGCCGTCGCTTGTTGATAAAAAACAAGCGGTCCCAGCCGCGCATCGAGTCTGCCGGTGAATCGTAAACGGTTCGATACTTCCCGGCGACCCCGTGAAATGTCTGCACGCGACGAGTCCCGCGCGGCAGTCTGGCCCAAAGAAAGTCTGCCGTCAGGTACGCATCGAAGTGCATCAATGCCGCTGTTGTTGGACGGACGAGTTGATACGGCTGGCGAGCTTCGGCGTAGATCTTCTCGAGTTGGTCCGGACTCTCGCTGGCGGTGAAGAAAAGTTTGACGCGTGAATCTTTTTGCAGGCCTTCGACAATCGGCGCGACCGTCGCATAATTCATCGCCGTCCTTCCGTCAACCAGCACCTGCCGTTTTTCAGCGTCGCGACTTCGTTGCCAACGCTTGTCAAGTCCGCGCAACCACTCGATGGAGCCACCAACAGGCACTAATAATTGATCCTCTGCGTTCTTAAACCTTCTCTAAAGTTTCTGCCTCTTCACGGCCCAACGAGATTCTCGGGAAGATTTCTTCTTTGGCCTTTCGATAGTCTTCAGGGAAGTCTATTTCGATCCACGGATAATTGTCAGTGCTGATAGCGTACAGTGGAAAGCGAGTAGCAAACTGGCGAAACGCGCGCGGTGCCCAGTCGCGCTCGTGGCCTCGCGAAATGAGTGAATCCATTTCTTCGATCAACCGTTTCGCGCCTGCGGCACTGAACTTCACGATGCCGACGTTCTCGCCGTCAGCTTCCGCCGGATCCATGTCTTTCCGGATATCGACGACGCGGCCGTCGCTGACTTTGACTTTCATCTCTTCCTCGCCGAGCTGGCTGTTGGCGAAGTCAACGAGCAGAGCATCGTCCAACGGCGACGAGATCAGCTTCGTCAACAGTTGCGGATGAAAAAGCACGTCGCAGTTGAGCACGACAAAGCCGTCGAGCAAATGCTCACGCGCGAGCCAGAGCGAATACAGACTGCTCGTCACTTCGAAGCGCGAATTGATGACGAATGATGTCGTTGGCGGGCAGTGGCGCCGGATTCGTTCAGCTTCGAAACCAAGCACAAGCACGACGTCGTTTACCTGCGCTTCAGCCAGGGCCGACAGTTGCCTGTCCAGCAGCGTTCGGCCGCCGACTTCAAAAAGACATTTTGGTTTGAGATCGACACCGTTCAGACGTGTACCCTTGCCGGCGGCGAGTATGATTGCGTTCATTCGTGGTTAATTATCTTGAAGAGTGACCAAAGTTCTTCGCTCGGGGATTGGCTGGCGCCGGTCCTTCCACCTTTCTTTCATGACTCCCGCGAAAAACCACAGGCCCAGCTCTTGTTCAAAGGCCGTGACCTCGTCCGCGCGAACAAACGATGAGATCATCGAGAAGAACGATTGCAGGTAAGTGCGGAACATGTAACGCGGAACCCCCGCGATATGAGGCACATTGGAGAAGTCCAGCGCCGTGCTCTCAGGCGACTCCATATCGAGTCCTCTGGTTTTGTAAAGGATCGCCCGGCTGATGCCGTGCCAGTAAAACCACTTGCGAAAGTATTTCTTTGTCAGTCGATCCGCCGGGATGACGTGATGAATGACCAGATCCGGCGAATAGAAGCCTTTCAGGTTCGCCGCACGCGCGCGCGAACACCACTCTCTGACTTCCTGTCCCAGCAATGTCCCGGCTTTACGTCCGATGGTGTTGTCCCACAAGCCTGCGCGATCGAACGCCTCGCGCCGAAAAACCATGTTCACGCCGATTGCGACGTAATCGTCGAGCGGCAGTGGTTTGGGACCGTAATCGAGTAGGGCGATCACCGCCCAATGAATGCTTCTGCCTTCCGGAATCCATGCCGGACGTTTTCCCGACCAGATAGGAAGAGCTTTCCCGCCGAGATAATCGGCCCCAAGTTCCTGCAAGGCGCGCTCGGCGTTCGCGAGCCAGCCGGGTTCCACGCGCACGTCGTCGTCCGTCGTGGCGATGATCTCTCCCTGCGCCGCTTTTATTCCGGTGTTGAGTGCCGCGGAACGGCCCTGCTGCGATTCGTGCAGGTAGTGCAGCGGAACCGGGAAGTTTTCGGCCGCCTTGAGCACGACCTCTTTGGTGTTGTCTTTGGAATTGTTGTCGACGATCAATACTTCCCAGGGGCTGGCAACCTGAAGAGTGCGCAATGAGTCGAGCGTTTTTACCAGCTCATCGGCGCGGTTGTAAGTAGCGATAACGACTGAAAACTTCATAATCCGGAGTGAACTTTATCACATCAACGCTGTCGCTCTGCCTCACGACGCACAGAAGCACAGAAACCACAGACGAGCGCGAAGAAAACTCTAAGACTTAATGGCCTGATCATTCTGATCGCGTGGCCAAGATCTGGACGGGGGGCGTCCGCTCAGGGCAGCCACTGCCCCGCCGGGTTCGTAAGATATAAAAGACTGATGTACTTATACATTCCAAAAGTCAGACACTTGTCCGAATACAAGACACTCGGCGCTCTGAAGTGCTTTAAAAAGGCTAGTCATCGCATGGCGATCTTACGGCGTGGATATTGCTGTGAAATCAAGCCACTCCGGCAGATGCGAACCCTTCGAGTCGATCAGTTTTCGGTGATGGACCAAAAAGGTTTGTATTTGCGCGTTTTAGATTGAATCCAGGAGGGTTGAGAAGGGCAGTCTCCCTAATCCAAATCACCCTCTTCAGCAGTGAACCTTTAGCCCGATTCGAGACTCTAACGCGTTTCTAGGTACAGCAAGAACAAGTAGGTCTTATATGCGTGCTCCCAGGCTATTCATCTCACTGGTATTCGCTCTCCTCCTGATACCGGTCATCAACACACAAGCTCAAGAACGTCTCTGCGACACGGCCTTTGAGGACTGCCGCTCTCCGTTGTGGCAACTCATCGACGCCGAGACCCAGGGCATTGACGTCTCATTCTGGTTTATGCAGGACTCGTCCTACGCGACCAAGCTCATCAACCGATTCAAAGCTGGCGTTCCGGTGCGAGTTCTTGTCGATCCGCGGGCGAATCCGACCTACGCCGGCAATGAAGACGTGCTGAACATGTTGCGCGATGCCGGCGTCCCGATGCGCTACAAACTGACGGACGGCATCCTGCACATGAAGATGATGGTGTTTGTCGGCCAGAACAAGCTGGAGTTCAGTGGCGCTAATTACTCAGGCAATTTCTTCGTACCTGACGCCCCTAATTCCAACTACATCGACGAAGCCATTTACTTCACGGACGACATAACCTTAGTCAATAGTTTCAAGACGAAGTTCGACGACCTTTGGACGAATACCGTCGATTACGGTAACTACGCGAACATTGTCGGCCCTCTAACGCGCCGATATCCGACATTTTCTATAAATCCTGAGCTGAATTTTCCGCCGTCCAAAGACTCGTCACAGGACTTCCTGCTTCGCACGCAGCAACGGTTCAATGCTGAGACACAGAAGATCGATATCATCATGTATCGCATCACGAACCAGGGATACTCCGACACCACGATTGCCGCAGTTAATCGTGGAATCCCGGTTCGTTTGATTCACGAGCCCGATGAATATCGCAACCTGGCTAGGCAATGGGACGCCTGGAACGTCGACCGCATGTACATGGCCGGCGTTCAAATCAGAATGAGGAAGCATCTCGGGCTAAACCACCAGAAGTCCGTGCTTCTGTATGGCCAGGGCATGACGATCTTCGGATCTTCAAACTGGACCGGACCGTCTTCAAATTCTCAGCAAGAGAATAACTATTTCACTACCAAGGGCTGGTTTTTCACGTGGTTCGTCAACCAGTTCGAACGCAAGTGGAATTCGACCACCGAGAATGAACCGTTTGTCCCGCTGCCGCCGACTCAGCCGAGCAACATTTCGCCGACAAACACAGCAATCGGCCAACCGACAACCCCGCTGACATTGAAGTGGGAAGGCGGTCCGTGGGCGCACAAGTACGACATCTATTTCGGCACCACGAACAATCCGCCGCTGTTAGTAGCCGACGCGAGTACATTTCAGAGCGGCGCAACGACGGGACAACCGCTGCTCGACACTGGTTCGGTTGACGACGGTGTGATGGAGTCGTACACGATTCCCGTAGCACTTCAGCCCGGCACAACCTATTTCTGGAAAGTCGTCGGCAAGACGATGGCGAACCAGACCGCCACCGGTCCCGTGTGGAGCTTTACGACCGCAGGCACCGGCTCGGCGCCCGCGGCCCCGACCGGCTTAACCGCGACTCCGATTTCGTCATCGCAGATCAATCTCGCGTGGAGCGACGTCGGCGGTGAGACCGGTTATCGAGTTGAACGTAGTCCGAACGGTTCGACTAGTTGGGTCGAGATCGCAAGTTTACCTGCCGATCAGGTCACCTATCAGGATACGCAGCTAGCTTCGCAGACAAGTTATTTCTACAGAGTACGAGCAGCAAACACGGTAGGGTTTTCGCCGTACAGCAACGTCGCGAGTGCGACGACGCAGGCGCCCGCAGCTCCCACGGCAGCCGATATAGTTCTTTGGGCGGCCGAAGCGCCAACGAAAGTGGGCGCGTGGTCGGTAGTAGCCGATGCCACTGCAGCCGGCGGAAGCCGCATTTCGAATCCGGACGCGGGCGCTGCGAAGAAGACAACGGCGCTTGCAAGTCCGACCGACTATTTCGAAATGACGTTCAACGCTCCCGGTCTAACCAATTATCGTTTGTGGTTGCGAGGCAAAGCGCAGAGCGACCTTTGGAGTAACGACTCGGTATTCGTTCAGTTCTCAGACAGCGTGGACAGCAGCACCCTGAGTCCGGTCTTCCGCATTGGAACGACGAGCGCGACCGAGGTGAATCTCGAAGACTGTTCCGGCTGTGGACTCCAGGGTTGGGGCTGGCAGGACAACGGTTGGGGAGTCGGCGTATTTGGACCGATTATCAAGTTCCAGACGACCGGCACCCACACGATCCGAATTCAGGTGAGAGAAGACGGTTTCTCGATCGATCAGATCGTGCTCTCGCCGGATACCTATGGCTCGACGTCTCCGGGAACGTTGAAGAATGACACCACCATTCTTCCTAAATCCGGAGGTGGTAGTCCGACGCCGACACCGACACCGACGCCGACGCCGACGCCCACACCGACACCGACACCAACGCCGACACCAACGCCGGCAGCGCCGAGCATCACCTCGATTGCGCCCACATCTGGTCCACCAGCGGGCGGAACTTCGATCACGATTTCAGGTGGTGGCTTCGCCGCAGGCGCGACTGTTTCACTCGGCGGGGCGTTCGCAACTAACGTCAACGTGGTGAACAGCAGCTCGATTACGGCGACAACCGCGGCGCACACCGCAGGTGTCGTCGATGTTGTGGTCACCAATACGGATGGTCAGTCAGCCACGCTGCCGCAAGGCTTTAGCTACGCAAATCCGCAAACGGCGGTGCCTGCGTTCGATCGCGTCTTCATCGTCGCGCTCGAAAACCAAAGCTTTACGGATGCAACCGGCGGTATGCCGTTCCTGAACAAACTCGCAAGTCGATACGGCCTGGCGACTAACTATTTCGCCAACACCCATCCGTCAATCGGAAATTACTTCTGGCTTACAACCGGCCAGGGGATCACTAACGACAGCAATTTTACGGGTACTGTGACGGTCGACAACATCGTCCGCCAACTTAATCTCGCCGGTAAGAGCTGGCATGCTTACGCCGAGGATTTACCGTCGATCGGATACACAGGCGGCGATGCTTACCCGTATGTCAAACGGCACAATCCATTCGCGTACTTGTCTGACGTCACCGGCAATCAGGCGCAGGCGAACAACATCGTGCCGTTTTCACAGTTCGCGATCGATTTGGCCAACAATCAGTTGCCCAACTATTCGTTCATCATTCCCAATCAGTACAACAACGCGCACGACTGTCCACCGTCGAGTCCGGGTTGCTTGAACGACGTTAAGTTGGCGACTGCCGATCAGTGGCTCAAAGACAATATCGATCCGTTGATCGCGAGCGCCGCCTTCCGGCAAAACGGATTGCTGGTGATTACTTTCGACGAGTCAGTTAATACGGATAACTTGAACGGTGGCGGTCAGGTCATAACCGTTGTAATCAGTCCGAAAGCGAAGCAGGCGTTCCAGTCGACCACGTTCTATCAACATCAGAGTTTGCTGCGAACGGTCGGAGAAGCGCTGGGTATCGGTACGTATCCCGGAGCTGCCGCGACCGCCCCGAATATGGTTGAGTTCTTTACGACCACGCCTAACACGGCGCCGATTATCACCAGCCTGGCGCCGACGTCCGGACCGGCCGCAGGGGGAACGACGGTCACGATTTCGGGGACCGGGTTCGCTACCGGCGCAACCGTCACGTTCGGCGGGACGGCAGCTACCAACGTTAACGTAGTCGGCAGCACGACCATAACTGCCGTCACACCCGCACACGCGAGTGGACAGGTTAATGTCGTGGTGACTAACCCCGGCGGTCAGAGCGTGACCAAGACCAAGGGTTACACCTACGGTGCATCCGCGGCAGCACCGACTGTAAGTAGCGTAACTCCTACTTCGGGACCGACGACGGGCGGAACCAGCGTGACTGTTTCGGGCACCGGATTCGCAGCCGGCGCGACAGTGACGTTCGGCGGTACTGCAGCAACGAACGTCGTTGTTACCAACAGCTCAACGATCACGGCGACGACACCTGCTCATGCTGCGGGAACTGTCGACGTCGTAGTAACCAACTCCGACGCTCAGAGTGGCAGCAAGTTGAGTGCTTTCACCTACAACGCGCCTGCAGGCGGTGAAACGGTGTTGCTCTCCGACGATTTCAACGATGCCGCACTGAACACGTCGAAGTGGAGTCCCAACAATCTGTTTAGCGGATTTACTGATTCGAGCGTTGCTATCAACGAGACAACAACACTCGCAATCGGACCACTCAAGCAGAACATTGACGGTTCGCACTACAACGGAATCCGGTCGGTTGCTGCGTTCGACTTCAACGGCGCGTATTCTTACGTGCAGCTCGTGCAGGCGCCGAACGCTCTGACGGCCGCCGATGCTTTCTTCACGATCGGCCTGAACGTCGACAATTGTTACCGCATCTACGTCGAATCAGGAAACCTGATCGTGCAGAAGAAGATCGGTGGCGCGAAGACGACGATGCTGACTACGACGTTTAGTTCGACTAGTCACGCATTCTGGCGGATACGGCACGATGCGATCTCAAATCAGATCGTGTTCGAAACGGCGCCGTCCAGTGCGGGTACGCCCGGCGCATGGACCATGCTTTACGCCGAACCCTGGAACACGACGGCAGTGCCATTGAATTCGGTGCTTTTTGAGTTGAAGGCAGGGACCTGGCGCATCGAAGGCGCCAATCCGGGCACCGTTGTTTTCGACAACTTCAAAGCCGCGAAGCCGTAGCTGCGGTTGCACAGAAAACAAAAGCCACAGACCAGTATCACTGGCCTGTGGCTTTTGTGCTTTCAGGAGATACAGCTACCGGACTTCAACGATGGCAATCATCGGATTGTGATCCGATGGCCTGACGCCGTAGTCGTCAGCCGTGCCAAGGAAGATCACGACATTCTTGTTGTTCAGGTCTCGAACGTCAGGGATCTGCGTGCTCTTGATGTTCAGGTTCGCGTTTCGAGAGGTCCAAACGTAGTCGATTCGGCCTCTACGGGTTCTCGTGTGCATGTACACGGGATTGTCGGGATACGCGGTGGCGGTGCCGATGTTCATCGCCTCCATCCAGCTATCGTAATAAAGCTCCGCCATGTGAATCGACTCAGAAAGATCGGGACCGGCATTGAAGTCGCCGACCACGATTTTTGGTTCAGAGAAGCCGTTGGTGAAGCTCTGGAGTTCGGTTACCTGCTGGTAGCGCAGCGATGAAGAAGTGTAATCGAGGTGAGTAGCGAAGAAATTGACGTTCCTTCCACCGACACTCACGGTCGCTTGCGCTACTGATCTTTCATAGCTCAGGTAGCGTGAACTGGTACTCACGAAGCTGAACTTCGAAAGAATCAGGTTCCCTTCCTGGATACCGGGCGCCTTCGGAACGAAGTATGAATACCACGTCCGGCCTGTCTTCTGTTGCAGCAGGCTTACGAGATTGCCGACGTCGTCCGGCGGCATTTCACAGAGTCCGACCAGATCGGGATTGAAATTCGCAATCCAGTTCGCGATCCGACTCCAATTCGTAATCGCATCCGTGCCTTCCCCAAAACTTATGTTCCAACTCATCACCTTCAGTTGTGAAGAAGTGGCGACAACAGGTGCACTCGCCGTTATCCAGGCGTTCGCCGTCGCCGCTGCACCGCTATTGTCGGTAACAGTCAGACTGGCGAGCCATGTGCCGGCGGAGTACGTATGGCTTGGATTTGCAGATGACGACGTGCCGCCGTCGCCGAAATTCCAGGAGTAGCTTGCAATGTATCCGTCCGGGTCACTCGCAGAGGAAGAGAAACTAACGGATAGTGGGCTCGTCCCGGAGGTCGTCGACGGGTAGATACTAACTTGCGGTGGTTGATTGGCCGGCGGCGGCGGGGCCGAGCCTCCGCCCAGAGTGCTCAACAGGATGACGCCGTCATTCCTTAAAGCTCCCGGAGCCGAATACATGTATTGGGCGGGTGAAAGCACGATCTGATCGATCGCGAAGCCATCTTCACGTGTTTGCACGCGCAGCGTTTGCGTTCCGGTAGACGCGAAGTAAACCACCGGACCCAACACGCCGCTGCCCCAACCATCATCTTGCCAACCCCAGGCTGAAATTCCACAACCTGAGCAGTCTTCCAGATTGACTTCCACCGCGCTCGTGGTACCCATGCGATAGGCAGCGCTACCCGAACTATTCAGGCTTCCAGAAAACTGTACGAAGACGGAGTCGTTGCCCCAGTAGTCACCATCGGCACGACCTCGAACCCACAGCCTGTAGGCCGTTCCGGCGTTTGCACTGAATGAAACGTCGAAGTAGCTGCCCGGACTCGCGAGCGCAGTTGTTAATTTTGCTGCTCCTGCATCCGGGTTATGCATCGCCACCTGGCCCGCGGCAGTGCTGTTAGCCTCTTTACGCCAGGCGCCGGCATAAGAAGTTACATTCGAAGCCCAGATAACAATGTCGGAGGCACTTGATGGCGGTGGTGGTGCGGGTGTGGGAGTTGGAGTCGGAGTTGGCGTGGGGGTTGGCGTTGGCGCTGGAGTCGAAGATGGAGCCGGCGCACCTCCGCTTTGGGTCAAGATCACGCCGTCATTCTTCAAAGCTCCCGGAGACGATGAGAGATATCCACTTCCTGAGAGAACGATCTGATCGATCGACAAGCCGTCCTCGCGGGGTTGAATTCTGATTGTCTGCGTTCCGCTGGATTGAAAGTAGATCGCTGGTCCAAATCCGCCCCAGCCGTTGTCCTGCCAACCCCAGCCACTCAAGCCACACGCAAGGCAGTCTTCGAGATTTACCTCGGTGCTCGAGGTAGTGCCAATGCGGTAAATGGGCGAGCCGGAGCTGGTGACGCTGCCGGAAAACTGGATGTGGACCGAATCGTTGTAAGGCGAGTCGCCTTCGGCTTTGCCGCGTATCCACAGATGATACGGCTGCCCGGCGTTCGCATAAAATGAAAGTTCAGCATAGCTTGTAGGCGCGGTACCGGGGGTAACAATCTTGGCGGCGCCCTGGTCAGCATTAGCCAACCTGTAGCTGCCTGCGGCAGTGGAGTCGGGAACAGCGGCCCAGTTGCCTACTTTCACGGGCGCCTGAGACGCATACAAAACAACTGTTTGAGCTGAAGTTGATTGAACGAAACCGAGGAAGATGATTGCAAAGATGAATGCAGTCAAGAGACGTAGGGGTCGAAGTAACAATTTATAAGTTCTCCCTTCTAGAATTAAGAAAGACAATGAAAAGGCCGGGAGGGGATGTGACTTCTAAGGCAAAGACGAAATGAGAGGGAAACACGGTCCGCCGGGAAACGCCGAACGACCGAAGGCAAATACCATCAAAGGTCGGGAATAAAACTTCTAAGCGGATATCGCCCTCCGTAAAAACACGAGCACAACAGACCTGCATGTCACTGAACGCACACAACAGCAGGCCAGTGCACGACGGAGAAAAGCTCGATCGCGATCCAGCAAGTGGACCACCACGATCGAATGCCAGGTTTTAGTGTTATCGATCTCGTTGAATTGAGATCTTGAGAGGTCAGAACGATGGTGCGTTGTTCTAACCCAAACTTGCTGAGGTGCTATGCGAACAAAACACTTGCCGCACTAATGCCCAACATCGTGAACCCACCCCCAGTTCGACTTGAACACCCTAACACGTTCGTCGCAAATGTGTCAAAATTCTAACGAGTTTTGTCGAGAAAACAATTCTTTCGCAAAGTTACTGCAACACTTCAGGCGAAGATCGCCCCCCTGAGAGGCACAACTTCACGAAATTCAGGCGAAGCCTTTGCGGAGTTTTGTGCCTCTGGTTGCTCAGAACATCTTCTTACGGTGGTGCAATCTTCAGCGTGACGGTGTTGCTACTCACTCCGTGCAGCGAAATGCTCACCGAGATGTTGCCTTGCAGAGTCGGATCCTGAGGTAACCTTACTGTCACCTCCCACAACCAATCGTAGCCCGGAACTCTACCCACGTATTCCACCGGCAGATCGTAATTGACACCAGCAGAACTGACAGCCTTACCTTTGATCGCGGTGGCAGTCTCTCCTGAGAAGAGATTTACGTTCGTGCTGAACAGCGTGATGCGCGTACGTTTGTCCAAACCGGGATTGAGCAGCGATATGACCGAGAACGGATCGCGCGTTAACCACACCGAGTGCAGTGCCAGACCACGACCCGTAACAAGGTCAGTTAATAGCACTGGAGGCACAGGCGCTGGTGTCGGAGCCGGTGTCGCTGTAGGTGTCGGAGTTGGAGTCGGTGTCGGTGTCGGCGCCGGGGCCACACCATCGACATTCAAATCAAAGTCAGCGACGACCGTGTTGTGGTCCGAAGGTCGCACGCCCTTATCGTCGAGCGTACCGAGACGGATCACGACATTCGGATTGTTGAGATCGCGACTGTCCGGAATCCTCGCAGCGTTCGCAGCGAGCACCGAATTGTGCGAATAAAAAACGTAGTCAATTCGTCCGCGTCGGGTGCGCGTGTGCATGCCGACCGGATTGTCTTCATACGCGGAAGCTGTTCCACGGTTCATCGCGTCGATCCACGCGTCGGAATAGCTGTCTGCCATTGAGAGTGCTTCCGCGGTGTCAGGACCACCATTGAAGTCGCCGGTGAAGATTCGTGTTCCCGAAAAACCGGAAGCGAAGCTTTTCAGTTCACCAACTTCCACCACGCGATTCGATGACGCGGCATCGTCAAGATGCGTCGCAAAAAAGTTTATATTTTGCCCGCCAACATTGATGGTGGCTTGAGCAACAGAGCGATTGGCGCTCAGATAGCGCCCGTTTACACTTACAAATGCATGTCGGGAAAGAATAAGGTTCCCCTCGTCTGTTCCGGAATACTTCGGAATGAATTGAGAGGACCAGGTACGGCCTGTCTTCTGATTGAGCAACGTCACGATAGTCGCAACACTGCCCGATGGCACTTCACAAAGACCCACGATATCGGGATTAAACGAGGCGATCCATGATGCAGTGCGATCGTAATTCTCGATCGCATCCGTGCCATCGCCGAATTGTATGTTCCAGCTCATTACCCTGAAAGGAACAACAGCAAAGGGGGCAAATGTGGGTGCTTCAGCTCTTCCGGCAGGCGCGTGTAAAAAAGTTAGAAAGATAACGCATAAAAGGGCGGCATACACGGAGGACAATTTTCTAGTAACCAACCTACTTCTTCTCCTTAGGTTTTATTTGGCCGGGTAACTTTTGACTTGATTCGAACGAAGGATCGCCAACGAGGGAACATTTACTTACTTATTTCGATGGCGATGGAAGTGGACAACAGAAATTCGTTTCCACTCAGACGTTAAAAACCTAACATCTGAAAGTAGTACTGTCAAAAACTTTTTTCCGCGTGCCACGCAGAATGGTCCAATATTACAATTTGATGTAATGCGGCTTATTTTTGGGCGAGAGAGTGGTATAAATTGAGCCATTGTTCGCCCACAACGGCCCATGTGTACTTCTCACACTCAGCATGCGCGCGGTGGACCATCGCCATGGCAGTATTCTGCCGGGTAAGTAGATCCACCGCCCGATTCGCCAGTGCTTCGTGATCGTCAACCCGAACAACAAACCCCGTTTCGCCATCTGTAACCATGTATGGAATGCCGCCGGCGTCGGTGGTGACAACAGGCAGGCCGCAGGCGAATGCTTCGATAATCGAAAGTGGTTGATTGTCGATCCGGGAAGCGTTGAGAAATATGTCAGACGCTGAGTAGTGCTGATAAATATCTTCGTGAGCGATCCGCCCGGTGAAAGAAATGTTTCTCAGCTTCAGTTCATCCTTCAAACTCTCGAGCGCTTCACGCTGGCTGCCATAACCCACCACTGTCAAAACCGCTTCCGGTACCTGCTCTTGAATGAGAGCGAACGCACGCAGGAGAGTATCGACACCATACAAAGCTTCCAAATTGCGGTTGGAGAGAAACACTGGTCGCAGCGGCACACGCTCGCGGAATTCAAATCGAGTGAGATCGATGTCATTAACAATCGCGGAGGACTCGATTCCAAATTTCGCAAACACCTTGACTAAGAATTCTGACTGCACTACGACCTTGTCCACGAGGTTCAATATCGGAATGGTCGAACGTCGCCAACGCCGCAAGTGTTCTTCAGCTTGTCCGCTGTGATAGTTGAGCAGGATTTTCTTGCCATACAGTTTGCCGATCAATATCGCCGGAGTTGGCGCAATCAGGAACGACAGGTGCGAAGCCGAGAATATGTGGATGACATCATGCTTACGCACGTGTCTCAGCAGGTTGAGAAGATACAGAATCGAGGTCGTCACGGTGCGAACGTATTTGATTGACTGTAGCTTTCTCAGTGCACCGGGAAGACGAGGGTTGATGGGCTGGAACGAGACTTCGATCGAAGGTTCGTTCTGTAAATGTTGAATGAGCCGCTGGGCCTGAACTGCCTGTCCGCCGAGAATGTCGAGTGAAGCCGCGACGATCAGGACTCGTGTTGGTTTGTCGATCGCGGTATCCATAGTTAGTTCGGCCACAGATTACACGGATGCCACGGATCAGGCCGGCTTCAAAAATTTTTGATAGAGCTTTGAGGTACTCGCGAGGCGGTTCTCGGTGGAAAATCTTTGCTCAACGAGGCGGCGTCCATTCAAGCCCATCGCCCGTCGCTTGTCAGCGTCTCGCAGTAACGAAATGATTCGTTGGGCCATCGCCTGGTCGTCTCCGGCCTGGACCAGGTGGCCCGTTTCTCCTTCGACAATTGCTTCACTCGCCCCGCCCACGTTAGTGGCAACCACTGCTCGTCCCGCAGCCATGTATTCGAGAATGGAATTCGAAAAACCCTCGGCTTGTGAGCTCAGCACGCAAATCTCCGAGGCCGCCAAAAGATCGGGCACACTCGCGCACCGGCCGATGAACAAACACGATTCTGTCAAATCAAGCTGTTTGGCGAGCTGTTCGGTTTCTTCTCGCAGTTCGCCTTCGCCGGCAAAAACAAAAAGGGCCTCCGGAACTTCGCTTTTGACACGTTGTGCCGCGCGCAGGAGCATGGGCTGATCTTTAACTCTGAATTCGAAATTGGCCACCATCGTGATCAACGGGCGACCTTGCAAGGAAGCCAAGTTCAAACGCTGAAGTGCTTCACTCGCAGTACCGTTTTGATGGAAACGACTGACGTCGATTCCGTTATGAATAACTACAACCTTGTCGCTGCGCACACCTTCCGCTATCAGCTGGTCCTTGACCGCGCCCGCGTTGGCGACAACCGCGCGCGCTAAACGGAACGCGTATCGCTCGACCGTCCTTTGCGCAGGCGTGCGCGTTCCCGTAGTTTCGCGTTTCGACGCGATGCGGCCGCGAATGCCTGCGAGAGTAGAGCCGCTCATCGCGAAGATGTTCGAATAAAAATCATGTGAGTGAACGATCTTTATCTGGTGCTGCCTCACGTAAGAAACGAACTTGCGGGTTTGCCGGGCCATGTTTGCGTCATAAAAGCTCGTGAGGGGAAGATCGATGATTGGTATTCCAAGGCGCTCTATCTCCGGCCTCAGGACGCCACCTGTAGTTAGCGAAGCTATGTGGACCTGGTAGTCGCCGCTCTCGTGCAGCAGCTTCGCCATCTGGATCATCTGACGTTCCGACCCGCCCTCGATGAAGCCATGACCGATTTGCAAGACGTTTGGCTTTGGCATTTATCGTGACGCGGTTCAGTACTTC
>DASSEB010000246.1:0-7180 GCA_035696765.1 Pyrinomonadaceae bacterium
AAGGGAAGTCAGAATCGTGAACAGGTAACGTCGGTGGAGCGTGCTCTATCCATTCTCGAACTGCTTGCCAGCCGGAATCACGGGCTAAGCACGTCGGAGATCAGCCGGATGGCGCGGG
The DNA here is from genome assembly GCA_035696765.1 of Pyrinomonadaceae bacterium. Taxonomy (GTDB): domain Bacteria; phylum Acidobacteriota; class Blastocatellia; order Pyrinomonadales; family Pyrinomonadaceae; genus PSRF01. The sequence continues at coordinate 119 of DASSEB010000246.1, forward strand.
TACCGAAGAGTTCGACAAGTTACCTCTTGCGAACACTGGTGCGCCGAGGTTACGTGCGCCGCGACGGCGAAACGGGCCAGCACACGCTTGGAATACGGATTCTGAGTCTCGGCGGTCAAGCGATGCAGGGCATGGCTTTGCGAGAGCTCGCCATGCCGCACCTGCGACAGATTGCCGAATCGACGCGCCTTGGCGCTCACCTCGCGATCCTGGACCACGGCGATGCGGTTTACATCGAGCGCATCGAGTCACCGGGTTTCATCAAGATGGACATCTGGAACGGGAAGCGCGTGTCGCCACAGGCGACTGCTGTAGGCAAAGCGCTGATTTGTAACTTGCCGCGTGAGGAAGTGCAGGAGATTGCGGGGCTGCATCCATTTCGCCCGGTATCAGCGAGGACGATCGTCACCTTGCCGCATTTGATGGAAGAACTCGCAGCGATTCGCCGGCGTGGTTATGCGACTGATGATGAAGAACACGAGGTTGGTGTACGTTGCGTCGCCGCTCCCGTCTACGCCGCGAGCGGGGAGGTGGTAGCGGCAATCGGCGTCAGCGGCACGGTTAGCCAACTCAACGACGATTACCTTCCGTCGCTTGGCAAGATCGTGCAGACGACCGCCCTAAAGCTGTCTGCTCATCTGGGCGGCCGTCGCAACCGTTAGCCACAAAAAGGCACAAAAAGCACAAAACAGAGAATTTTAGCTCTTCGCCTTCATCGCGTTCAGCTCTTTCTCGAGCTTCTCGATTTCGTCCTGCACACCCGCTTTGAAATCCGGATTGCTGAGTGTGCTCAACGATTTCTTCAGCGCCGTGATGCGGGCCACGTGTAATGCTTGCTCCGCCGGCACCGCGACGTCGGGAGTCACGCCAGTGCCTTCCCAATTCGTTTTCGTGATCGGACTGATCGCCCGTCCCGTCGGCACGAACATTCCGAAATGCTCGTTGATGCGGAAACCACCGCCAGGGTGCGCGCCGCCACCGGTCGTCTCACCGATGATCGTCGCGCGCTTGAGATTTTTCAGGTTGTAAGTGAATTCTTCAGCGCCTGAGAACGTCCGCTTACTCGTAAGCACGTAAACGTCCTTGTTCAGGTAACGCTTGCCCGCCACGTCCTTCCTCGTCCAAAACTCCTCCGTACGGTTACCTTCGCGCCAGTAGAGATCATTCAGGTGAACGGGCTCCGGACCAAACAAGTAAGAACAAACCAACGCAACCATCGCCGGATTGCCGCCGCCATTGCCACGCATGTCGATGATGAGCGCGTCAGTGCCGTTGACGAAATTCATCGCTGCGGCGACGGTGTCCGCGCCGAGTTCCTCATCCATGAAGTTGAAGAACTCGAGATAACCGATGTTGCCTCGCAAACGTTCGACCTTCGCGAACCCATGATTCATCCAGTTCAAATCGCGCCGCCTTTGCTCGCGTTCTTCCGCTGTCGGCTCCTGCCGTTGTTTGCGCTCGGGAATCGCGTCATGCGAATACCGCACTCGCAGGTGCTTGTCGTTACTGACAGCCTGAAGATCACTCGTCAGCTTCGTCGCAAACTGCTTCGCACTCGTGATCTGATCGTATTCATTCTTGGCGACACGCTCGCGAATCGACTGCTCCATCTTCTTCGCCGTTTCCGGAAAGACGTAGGAGTCGTTGAGGCGCTTGAGAATTCCGTCGATGACCTGCGTTCGCGTAGCCGCATCGATGGTGAGATCAGGTTGTTCGGGTTGAGCAAGAGTTGCGGTCGCAGCCGAAACTGCAACCAGGCAGACTACGGCCAGACGCAGGATGACCATGGAGGCGGTTGATTTAAGCATCGATATCTCTCCTTAATATTCGTGATGTCTGTTTGTAGGGTGGTGCTCCCTGATCGCCATGAGTCATGCGAGAGAGCGGTGACAGCGGCCGCGGAGCGCCACCCTACGAGGTTGTTCGACTGAGCAGGCCGTGCAGCATCAAGTTAGCGACATCGGATGCGCGTTGCTCGACGTCTTCACGTTCCCCCAGCTCGGTTGTGCTCAGACTGTAGGGCAACAGCCCGTTCGTCGCTTGCAAGAGCGCGTGCGCGGTGACGTGCTCGTCGTCAAAACTAAACTCGCCTGATTGGCGGCCGGTTATCAGTACCTCTGCAAAAATCTGGGCCTCGGCCTCGAAGTAGAGCGCGCGGCGCGCCAGCAAGCCCGGGCGCAGCGCTGCCAAAAGATCGTTAAGGCTTTGGGTGTAATGCTGGATGCTGTCAAACCGAAACAGAACCCGCGTCAACAGCATCGATCGCAGTCGTTCGGCCGCGGTAGCGTCCGAATGCGCGAGCTCCGCGAGCCGGTCATTTAATCGTTCGACAATCCGATCGACGTGCGAGAGCACGACCTCTTCTTTGCTGCTGAAGTGCAGGTAGATCGTGCCCTTGCCGATCCCGGCCTCGGCGGCGATGTCCTCGACGGTCATTTTCCGGTAGCCAAACCGGGCCAGAAGGCGGTCGGTGGCGTCGAGGATTGCGTCCCGGACGGCTGGCTTTGGCGCAATTGCGGCCATTTTCTGTTAATGACCCCTGACCAGAATCGAATTCCAGTCAGTATAGACGTTTGAGGCGGGAAAAAGTTCCGGAGAATTTGGCCGCGGATTTTCGCGGCGAGACGTCGGCCTACATCAGAAGGGACTCGACGCGGTGCGCGTGCACCATCTGTTCGCAGGGCGACCAGGCGAAGACTGTGAAGCGTCCGTCCTGGGAGGCGACCAGGGCGAGCGCGTCACGCTGATCGTAGACAAACTGCGCCGCCGAGAGGTGTCGCGTGCCGCCGTGTTCGGTCGGATGCACGACGACCGGAAGGTTTCCGATGATGGGTTCAGTGATTACCCATTTGTCCACGTACGAGCTTGTTTCAGTGCGCCTGATCTTGGCGCCGAACGCCAGCAGTTCGTATTTATCGCTGATGACGGTCGCGCCGTCGACCGCAGTCAATCCCGCAATCGTATCGACCGCCCGGCGCAGCGCGCTCACCCATTGCCTGCGATCTTCTTCATCGACCTTTTGACGCAGCAGTTCGGAGAGTGCTGCAAATGCAGGCGTGACCGAATAAAGCACCGGCTGCGCGATCGACTCACGCCAAACTTCGTTTCCTGCTGGCACGACGAGTAAGCTCCCGCCGTGGCCGTGCGCGCGCATCGAAGCCGCCAGTTGGACCAGCACGTTCAACGAGTGATGCGGTCCATTCGTAGCAGCCGCGGTGAAAGCGAGTAAAGCTTTCAGCAGTGAAGGGCAGTCAGGCAGACTCGTGCCTTTCTCGTCGACGAGCTTTACCTGCTCGCCTTTGAGCACCGCGACGTTCGCGTACTTACCAAAGCCGTCGAGGCGGCGATGCTTGACGACGAGCAGTCCGGGTTCAATATCTTCCAACACGAAACAGAAGCTCGGAATTGTTCGTGTTGCGCCCCACACTTTGAGTTCACCTCCGTGATCCCAAACGCCGAGGTGAATTTCCGGACGTTCAACCGCCGGCGCGAGCTTTCTGAGCACACCGGCGTTCAACGGCAGCGGATGCTCAAAGACCATCGGTTGTCCCGCTTGTTCCGGCGGCAAATAGGCGAGCGAGATTTTGGGGAAACGGCCTTCCTCCGGTAGAAAGCTGGCCCAGAAAGTTGCATTGATGATCGCTGCGATGGATTGTGCATCGGGTCTCGGCGCTAACTTCTCCTCGCCGAGCCGTTCCGCTTCGTCGAGATAACGAGCGAAGTGCTCCTCGACGATTGGCGCTACGGTGGTGGCCGCTTGATAAGTGGGGTTTGTGCTCATAAAAATCTATTCGTCACAAAAGGCACAAAAATCACAAAGGATGGACGGGGTAATCTTCCGTATCTGTTATTGTGCATCTTCGTGGTTGTAGATTAACGCAGGTGAGCACGGATTATGAAATATGGGCCAGCGGGAGATGAGACGGGTCCTCGTAATCGGTTCTGGCGGCGCCGGCAAGTCGACTTTTGCGAAACGCCTGGGCGAACGGCTCGGGATCGACGTCAAACACCTCGATAAGTTTTACTGGCGACCGGAATGGAAAGAGCCGTCGAAAGAAGAGTGGTTGCAAATCGTAACTGAACTCAGCAGCGGCGATTCGTGGATCATGGACGGCAACTACGGAGGCACACTCGAATTCCGGCTTCAGCATTGTGACACGATCGTCTTCCTGGACATGCCGCGCCTGCTCTGCCTTTGGCGCATCGTGAAAAGACGTTTACTTTATCGAAATGGTTCGCGGCCGGACATGGCGGAAGGCTGTAACGAAAAGCTCAGTTGGGAATTCATTCAATGGATCTGGAATTACTCGCAGAGGTCCAGACCAAAAATCGTCAGGTTGCTGGAGGAACATTCGCAAAGCAAGCAGGTCGTGTGGCTTCGTTCGAATGCGGAGGTCGAACGGTTTCTTGCTTCGCAGCCGGCTGAACGAAGGGAGTAACTATGGAAACAGAGATGTCTGCTCAAATACCGCTCAAGCGTTTTAAGAAAGCGCTGTTCGCGTGTCTCGATGAAACGTTTTCAACTGTGCGTGGGATCTATCTCGACAAAGGCACCACGTTGTTCGAAACACTCGACGGAGTTTCAGCCGAAGAGGCGTCACGCGCAATCTCCAGCAACTCCGCGACCGTCGCAGCGCAAGTCGAACACATTCGCTTCTATCTCGACGTGCTCGACGATTACATGCGAACCGGCGAAGACAAAACAAATAACTGGCGCGAGATCTGGGATACTGTGCACGAAGTCACGCCCGAGCAGTGGGAAGACATGAAGCTTCGCCTGAAACAGAGTCACGAACGCGTGATGGCGAGAATCAACTCCTTCGATAAGTGGGACGGCAAATACGACATCGCCGGATCATTATCGATTCTCGTTCACACCGCATATCACCTCGGCGGGATCCGCCAGGCGCTGGGAGCAATCAGGGCCGGAGCACGCGCGTAAGCAGCATGGACCAGCAGACGTATGCCCTGGCGGAAACAATCTGGGATTATCACTTGATGAAGCACCAGGTCGCGAAAGCGGACGCGATCCTGGTGCTTTGCAGTCATGATGAAAGAGTGGCGGAACGAGGCGTCGAACTGTTTCACGCAGGTTGGGCGCCGCTGCTCATTTTCTCCGGTGGACGGGGAGCGATCACTAAAGCGTTGTGGGACGAACCCGAGGCGGAACGATTCGCGCGCATCGCTATAGCCCTCAACGTTCCGCGGGAACGTATTCTCACAGAGGCCAACTCCACGAATACCGGCGAGAACATCGAGTTCACCAAACGTTTACTAGCGCAGCGAGGTCTCGAGCTACAGAAGTTCATCGTCGTGCAGAAGCCATACATGGAACGTCGCGCGTTTGCGACGTTTCGAAAGCTTTGGCCCGAGAAGGAAGTCATTGTTACTTCACCGCAAGTTTCTTTTCGTGAGTACCTCGCTGAATATACAAACCGATCACTGTCGGCGAGCGATGTTGTCGCGATAATGGTGGGCGATCTACAGCGAATTAAACTCTATCCCGCCCGCGGGTATCAGATTGCGCAAGAGATTCCGGACGAGGTGTGGGAAGCGTTCGAAGAATTGGTACGCGCCGGGTACGACAAATATCTGATCGGTTGATTGCAGCCACGCACAAAAGCCTTTTGTGACTGAAACTTCTAAGGCGCGGTAAGGTCGCAGTCGAGCACTCCCTTATGTTGAAGCTGCATATCGGGCGCGAGTTCGTAATAAGAAATTACGGCGACGTCCGGTATTTCCGCGGCGAGTAAGTCGTGAATGGGAGCGCGCGCACTGGTCGTTGTAAGAATCGGATTACCACCATGGCCGGCTGGAATCAGACCCCACGCAGAGTCACGCAACGCCTCCTGTTGAGCTTCGCTAAGCCATGAATCGTGATCAATTGCGTCATCAGTCGCCGCTGCTAACTCCGCCCTGCCTTGCACCTCAGGATCAACTGTGAAGGCATCCATTCCGTTCTGATACTGGCCAAAGGTGGACCCGATGAAGTGTTTCAACGTTGTCCTGACAAATGCACTTAGATTTCGCCAGTCACTAACGTCGGGTGATTTTATTGCCGATAGCTGCAGCCGGTCATCAAACACGATGAAATCATCTGTCGGAAGGCTGATCGTGTCGAATTTGAGCATGCCTTCGAGGATTGCGCGTCCGTTTCGAATCGATATTCCTTCTGCCACAAACATTCGCAGCACACGCGTAAAATTCGCTAAAGAGAAGCACGCGGTGGCCGTACGAACAAGCGACGGGAACGCGAGTTTTAATTGAGCAAGCTGATACTCGGCGTCTTCGACACCCACCAATCGTGCTGCACGCCTTACGACCTCGTCTTTTAAGACCAGCGGTATCAGAGACGAAACATCTGACTGAGCAAAACCAGCTTGATGAATCGTGGTTCCATCAGCTTCAGTCACAATCGCGTAGTCGGCCGAGACGAGCGGAGCAGGGCGCCGCTGTACGTTCAAGGGAGCTAACTGATCGAGCGATGTATGGACCAGGAGTTCACCTGGCTGCAGACCGAGAACTGGTGGAGAAAGGCGATCGTTGATTTTGATCGAAAGAAAACCGTCGGGTACTTGCGTCGAGGCAATCCATTTGAGTTCCGGCAGCTGAAACCCTAACCGGTTGAACAACTCTCTCTCGACATCTCGAAACAGAAGTTGGACGCTGTCATCCACTTGTTCGGAATAAACCGGAAACGAGTCAGATGGGCCGATTTGCGGCGCCAGAAGATTTACGACGCTGCCGAAAAGTTTCTTCACCGAGGTCAAAGCACGTGCTTTGTCTTCGGTAAGCACGGGCTTTGTCTTAATACAGTTGCCGAGATAGTCGGGATGAACGTGAATCTCGATGCTGTCCGAGCGAAGTTGCGTGAAGATCGACTCCGCAATACCGGCAGTCGAACGACCAATCTCCTGACCGAGCGTGATTGCCTGACGCACCACTTCCTGATTGTTGACGCTCACTCCCAGGTCAAGTAACGATTTGAGAACTGTAGTGATTGTCTCTGGGGGCTGAGCATCGAGCTGTGCCTCGGTCATGTACGTTGATACCTGATTCGGC
>DASSEB010000247.1:0-9598 GCA_035696765.1 Pyrinomonadaceae bacterium
TGAAGCGAGAAGGAGTTTTACCGCTCTCGTTTGCGCAACAGCGCCTCTGGTTTCTCGATCAACTCGAACCTGAAAGCCCGCTGTACAACCTTCCGCAGGTGGTCCAACTGAACGGCGCGCTCGACGTTGCGGCGCTGTAACATAGTCTTAACGAACTCGTGCGCCGCCACGAGAGTCTGCGTACTTGCTTCATCGACAACGGTGGAGAACCTGGACAAGTGATCTTCGAGCCTCATCACATCGATCTGGTTACGGAAGATCTCTCGGACCTGGATGAAGAGCAAAGACGCACCGAACTCGAGCGACGGCTGAGAGAAGAAGAGCAACAGCCGTTCAATCTCGCGACCGGACCACTGCTGCGCGTCAGACTGTTTCGACTTGAAGAGGAGCAACACGTGCTGGCGGCGACGATGCATCACATCATCTCCGACGGCTGGTCCATGGGCGTGCTCACCAAAGAGCTCGGACTTATCTACAGCGCTTACACCAATGGTGAGCCGGCGTCCCTGCCCGAACTAGAGATTCAATATGCGGATTACGCCGTTTGGCAGAGGGAGTGGTTGCAGGGAGACGTTTTGGAGCAACAACTCTCGTACTGGCGAGAGCAACTGCACGGCGCACCCGCAGTGTTGGAGTTACCGACTGACAGACCGCGTCCGCCGGTGCAGTCGCATTATGGCGCTCTCGAAAAAATCTCGATCGACGCGGAGACAACAAGACAACTCCGAAGTATGAGTCAGCGCCGCAATACGACGCTGTTCATGACAGTGCTCGCCGCGTTTCAGGCCCTGCTGTCGCGTTGGAGCGGGATGCACGACGTCGTCGTGGGAACAGCCGTAGCGGGGCGCACCCGGGCAGAGATAGAAGGACTGATCGGGTTTTTCGTCAACACGCTGGCGATCAGGACCGACCTTTCAGGCAATCCGCGCTTTGATGAATTAACAAAGCGCGTGGCGGATGTGTGTCTCGAAGCTTACGCGCATCAGGATGTGCCGTTCGAGAAGTTGGTGGAAGAGTTGGGCATCGAGCGCGACTTGTCGAGGACGCCGGTGTTTCAAGTGATGATGGTGTTGCAGAACACCGCGGTTGAAGAGTTGGAGATGAGTGGTTTGCGACTCAGCAGCGTGGAGCGCGGAAGCGAGTCGGAGCCAACCAAGACGGCGAAGTTCGACCTGTTGCTGGCGTTGAACGAAAAAGGCGATGAGCTGCAAGGGACGCTGGAGTACAGCGTGGATCTGTTTGACCGCGAAACCATCGCGCGGATGGCGCGGCATTTCGAACGCCTGCTGCACGCGGTTGCAGAGGATGAAGAGATCCGGCTGAGTGAGTTGCCTTTGCTGAGTGAGACGGAGAAGCAGGAACTTCTTTACGACTGGAACCAGACAGAAGAGTTTGAGAGCGCGGGGAGTCTAGCGGCGAAGTTCGAGCGTGAAGTGGAGAGAAATCCTCACGCAGTGGCGGTGACGTTTGAGAACGAAGCGCTGAGTTATCAGGAACTCAATCGCAGGAGCAACCAGTTAGCGCATCACCTGCGAAGCCTGGGCGTCCGGCCGGAGGTGAGAGCCGGCTTACTGCTCGAGCGCTCAGTGGAGATGATTGTCAGCATTCTCGGCGTGCTCAAAGCGGGTGGAGCTTACGTTCCGCTCGAGGTCGCCGCCCCGCCGGAACGTCTGAGTTTCATGCTGCAAGACGCGGGCTGCTCAGTGCTGCTCACCGAAAGCAAACTGTCCGCACAACTGCCATCCTCGTCCATGTCAGTAATCGAACTGGACACCGATTGGGAGAAGATCTCGGCGCAGCCGGAGGAGAACCTCGACACGGTGACTGGCGAGCAAAATGCGGCTTACGTGATCTATACGTCAGGTTCGACTGGCCGCCCAAAGGGCGTCGTGGTTACACACGGCAACGTGCTTCGTTTGCTGACAGCCACCGACCGCTGGTTCTCCCTCGATTCACGGGATGTATGGACCATGTTCCACTCGGTCGCGTTTGACTTCTCAGTGTGGGAGATGTGGGGGGCATTGCTTTACGGAGGACGGCTCGTGATCGTGCCTTACTGGGTGAGTCGATCTCCCGACGCGTTCTACGAGTTGCTGTGCAAGGAAAAGGTGACGGTATTGAACCAGACGCCGTCCGCGTTCCGGCAACTGATGCAAGCCGAGGAGCAGATCCTCACTGCGCGCGAACAGCATGCCGATCAATTAGCTTTACGCCTCGTCATCTTCGGTGGAGAAACTTTGGAACCGGCCAGCTTGCGCCCGTGGTTTGAGAGACACGGCGACGCGAAGCCGCAGCTAGTGAACATGTACGGCATCACCGAGACGACGGTACACGTTACTTACCGCCCGCTGGTCCAGGCAGACGCAGAGCGCGGAAGCAACAGTGTCATCGGCGGGCGCATACCTGACCTCGAACTCTACATACTCGATGAAAGAATGGAGCCGGTGCCGGTCGGCGTGGCCGGCGAGATTTTTGTCGGCGGCGCGGGCCTCGCGCGTGGTTATTTGAATGCTCCGGAATTGACGGCGGACCGCTTTATTCCTCATCCATTTAGTCTGGCGGGTGCGCGGTTGTATCAAACAGGAGATCGCGCCAGATATCTCGGCGATGGCGATATCGAATACCTCGGACGTGTGGACCAGCAGGTCAAGATCCGGGGTTACCGCATAGAAACCGGAGAAATCGAGGCGCAGTTGAGTGCGCATGAAGCCGTGAGAGACGTTGTGGTCATCAGTCGAGATGACGACGGCGACAAACGGCTCGTTGCTTATGTCGTGGCCCAGCGCAGAGAAGCGGCACACAGTGGTAATGGAAACTCAGCGGCCGCGAATAACGGCAAGCAGGCGGCGTCGTTGCCCATTGCGGATTTACGGCATTACCTCCGCGAGCGACTGCCGGAATACATGGTGCCAACGAACTGGGTGCTGTTGGACCAACTCCCGTTGACTCCGAACGGCAAAGTCGATCGCAAAGCGCTTCCGGATCCCGGTCGTGCTCGCGTGGACACCGGCCAGAGCTTCGTCGCTCCGCAAACGCTAATCGAGGAAGTGCTGGCGGCAATCTGGAAAGAGGTTTTGCGTCTTGACGTCGTCGGAAGAGATGACAACTTTTTCTGGCTTGGCGGGCACTCATTACTCGCCACCCGCATCGTTTCGCGCGTGCGCGAAAGTTTCCAGGTCGACTTACCGCTGCGCAGCATCTTCGAGTCCCCAACGCTGGTTGAGCTAGCGGAGCGCATCGATTCGGCAATGCGCGCGGGTACAGGCCTGGTTGCGCCTCCGTTCCAGCGCGTTTCGGACAACAGCCAGCCGCTGCCATTGTCGTATGCACAACAACGGCTCTGGTTTCTCGATCAATTGATGCCGGGCAGCAATGCCTACAACGTCCCGGCCGAGATGTACCTTAAAGCCGATACCACCGTCAGCGCACTGGAGCAGGCTTTGAGTGAAGTCGTGCGCCGGCATGAAGCCTTACGGACCACTTTCTATGTCTCTGGCGGCCAGCCGCTTCAGCGGATCAATCCGCCGCGAACATTGGGATTGCCGGTGGTAGACCTGAGAAGCCTGAACCAGGCAGAACGAGAGGCTGAAGTTGATCGGTTAAGACAAGAGGACGCGCTCAGGCCATTCGATTTGGCCAACGGGCCGTTACTTCGCGCCACTCTCATCCGCATCAGCGCGGAGCATTCTCTGTTGCTGACGAACATGCACCACATCGTAAGCGACGCCTGGTCCATGGGAGTGATGCTGCACGAGATGCAGACCCTGTACGAGGCGTTCTCGCAGGGACTGCCGTCGCCGCTGCCGGAACTGGAGATTCAATATTCCGACTATGCGCGTTGGCAACGCGAGTGGCTGCAGGGCGAAGTCCTGCAAAGAGAAGTGAGCTACTGGAAACAGCAGCTCGAAGGCGCCCCTACGCTGCTGGAGTTGGATACAAGTCAGCCAAGGCAAGTAATGCGTACGCTGCGGAGCGATCGCTGTTCGATCTCTTTCTCGGAAGAACTTTCGAGATCGCTGCGCGAGTTTAGCCGTCAAGAGGGTGCGACGCTCTTCATGACTCTCATGGCCGGATTTCATGCTTTGCTACGCCGTTACACAGGCCAGAGCGACATTCTCGTTGGAACTCCTATCGCCGGGCGCGGCCACGTGGAGCTAGAGCCGCTGATCGGATTTCTAGTCAACATGATCCCGATCCGAACCAGCTTCCGCGATTCTTTGACGTTCAGAGATCTGGTGAAACAGGTCCGCGAGTCTTCGTTCGCAGCCTACACCCATCAGGATTTGCCGTTCGATAAGCTTGTCGAAGACCTGCAACCGAAGCGAGCGCCCGGCCGCAACCCGATCTTCCAGGCCATTCTCGCTTTCGAGAATGCCCCGCCTGAGATGGAGATGGCGACGGTGAATCTACCGGTCGGAGTGCCGGTGAACGCCGACGTTAAGTTCGATCTCGAAGTTCATCTTACGGACACGCCGGACGGAGTAAAAGGCGCTTTCGTCTACAGTCCTGAGTTGCTGGAACCGGCTCTGATCGCGCGCATGGTGGACCACTTCGAACGTCTGTTCGAGAAGGCCATGAGCAATCCCGATAAAGAGCTGCGCTCACTCCCGCTGTTGGAGGAAGCGGAATACCGGCAGGTGGTCGAAGAGTGGAACCAGACGGCAGTGCCGTTTCCCGACACTTCGTGCATTCACGAGATGTTCGAACACGAGGCAGAACAGCGGCCCAATGCGATCGCAGTTGAGTTTGACCAGGAGAACGTTACGTATCGCGAGTTGAATCGCCGGGCGAATGCTCTTGCTCACAAGCTGCAACAAGAGGGCGTCGGACCGGAAGTATTTGTCGGAGTGATGCTCGAGCGTTCGGTGGAGTTGATTGTCTCGTTACTCGCCGTCGCTAAAGCAGGCGGGGTTTATGTGCCGTTGAATCTGGCGGAACCGAGCCCGCGCGTTCGCTTCATACTCAAAGACGCCGGCATTTCGATACTCGTGACCAGCAAGCAGATTGCGGACAGCATGCCGGATACGACGAAGCTCAACGTCGTCTGCGTCGATACTGACGAATTCCGCAATCCGGAAATCGAGTTTGGCTATAACCCGGTCAATGCGGTTGGTCCTGAGAATCTCGCTTACTTGATGTACACCTCGGGATCGACAGGCACGCCAAAAGGCGTGTGCATCTCACATCGCAACGTCCTCGGGCTGGTGAAGAGCGCGAACTATGCTGACCTCAACTCAGAGGAGATCTTCCTGCAGTTTGCCCCGGTTTCGTTCGATGCCTCCACTTTCGAGATCTGGGCTTGCCTCTTAAACGGCGCGCGGCTGATGGTCTATCCTCCGGGAACTCCCTCGTTGAGTGAAATGGGAGGGTTCATCTCGCGCACGCAAGTGACGACACTGTTCCTGACGACAGGTTTGTTCCACCAGTTTATGGAAGCCGACGTCGGCAGCATTGGCGCAGTCAGGCAATTGTTGACGGGCGGCGACGCTTTGTCGTCAACGCACCTCAGCAAGGCTTTGAATCAGATCGAACACTGCCAGTTCGTGAATTGCTATGGACCAACCGAAGCGACAGTGATGGTCTGCTGCTATCGCGTGACGCCCGATTACTCGGCGGCTTCCGTTCCTATCGGTAGACCAATCTCAAACGCGCGCGTCTACATCACCAACGGCATGCAGCCGGTGGCAGTTGGAGAGCGCGGCGAGCTCTTCGTGACTGGCGCAGGTCTCGGGCGCGGTTATCACAACCGGCCTGACCTCACGGCCGAGCACTTCCTGCCTGATCCGTACGGTTCAGGGCCGGGTGGGCGACTGTACCGAACGGGTGATGCAGCTCGTTACCTGAAGAATGGATTGATCGAGTTCCTTGGCCGCGTTGACGACCAGGTCAAGATCAGTGGTTACCGGATCGAGCCCGGGGAGATTGAAGTGGCGTTGTTGGAACATCCGGAAGTGACAGCAGCGCTGGTGCTGGCTCACGAAGACGCGCCGGGCGATAAGCGCCTGGTGGCATACGTCGTTGCCAATCCGCAGAACACCCCGACCACCGAGGACTTGCGCAGTCATTTGAAGGAACGCCTGCCTGACTACATGGTTCCCTCACTGTTTGTAATGCTGGATGCGATGCCGTTGACGCAGCACGGGAAGGTGGACAAAGCGGCGCTGCCTGTGCCTCAACTCTCTCTCAGCCGGGCCGGCAGAGAATACGTCGCTCCGAAAAATGGTCTGCAACAGCAACTGGTTGAAATCTGGGAAGAGCTTTTCAAGTTTCATCCGATTGGTGTGACTGACAACTTCTTTGAGTTGGGTGGTCACTCGTTGCAGATGATCATGCTCATGGCGCGCGTAGAAGAACGACTCGGCAAGCGCGTGACGATGGCCGAGTTGTTCAACGACCCAACGATTGAGCACCTGTCGGAGCTCATCGGACACGGCAAGGAAAATTTACTCCAAACACTCCTGGTGCCGCTGCAGGCTGAGGGAACTAAGCCCACCATGTTCAGCCCGCACGCAAGCGGAGGTCATGTTTGGTGCTACAAGGAGCTCGTGCAACACCTCGGTCAGGAGCAACCGTTTTACGGAGTGCAGGCGCGTCGGCCTGACACTGGTCTCGTCTATCACACCGAGATCGAGCCGATGGCTTCTGACTATGTCGAAGCGATACGCAGCGTTCAGCCGCATGGACCATACATGCTCGGCGGATGGTCAATGGGCGGTGTAATTGCTTTTGAGATGGCCAGACAACTTCAGGCGCAGGGCGAGGAGATCGCGATGCTGGCCCTGATGGATGCTGAAGCCAACGTTTTGGTTGAGGAGGCGCCGGAGTTTAGTTGGGGAGTGCTACTTTCGATCTTTGCCGTCGACCTCGGACTGCAACTGTCACAACTCAGCACGTCGGTAGAAGAAATTTCCGCTCTGCCGCAAATGGCGCAACTACGCCAGCTCTGGAAAGAGGCGAAGCTCGCCGGCGTGGTGCCCTCGGACATGACACTCGTCGAATTCCGAAGGCTGTTCGATATTTTCAAAATCAACGCAAAGACCCTGTCCAGCTACCGGCCCGGAGAGTATCGCGGTCGCATCACGCTGTTCGCTGCTGAACAGGACATCGAGGAACAGATCTTCAGCCACGATAAGAACCGCCTGTTGTGGAAGGCGAACCATCCCGGTTTCGATGATCCTTTGAAGGGATGGGACAAAGTGGCAACCGAAGGCGTTGATCTGATCGTCGTTCCGGGCGACCACTTCTCGATGATGCAGGAGCCTCACGTCCAGGTGCTGGCGGAACAACTGCGCAACCGCATCCAGCAGACACAGTAAACATCTTTCACCCGCAAAGCAGCACAAAAGAACTTCGCTGATTTTTGTGCCTTATGTGCCTCTTTGTGGCTAAAGCAAGCGGAGGTTTCAATCATGGCAAACCTGCTAAAGCTCGTGTACGTGGTCGCGAGATGGTCGAAGGGAATTCCTCGCTCGAGGAGCTTGATCGCTGTCGCGGTTGTGACCAGCTTCCTGGCCGGTGTCGGGTACACGCTGCTGATCGCACTGATCAAGAGAAGCTTGTCTGAAGGTCTGTTTGCCCAGTCGAAGTTGATCTGGACCTTCGTGGCCCTGTGTCTCGCGATTCCGATTTGCGCGTTCGCCTCACAAATGGTCCTGCTTTACCTGACAGCGAAGAGCAGCTACGAATTGCGGATTCAACTTTCGCGACAGATTCTCTCCGCGCCACTCCAACAATTGGAAAAGCTCGGACAGCATCGTCTCCTCGCCACCATCAGCGAGGACATCGGACGCGTGATTGAGCTCGTAACGCTGCTGCCCCAAACGCTGACTCAATTGGCAATGATACTCGGGTGCCTGGTCTATCTCGGCTGGCTCGATTGGAGACTGCTGCTGATTCTGGTCGGATACATGGCCGTGGGGTTACTCACCCATCAGTTACCTTTGATGAAAGCGTTTCGATACTTTCGCCTCGTGCGCGAACAATGGGACGAGATGTACAAGGCGTTTCAGGGCGTGATCATGGGAACGAAGGAGTTGAAACTCAATCGTCTCCGCCGCGATGCATTCCTTACTCAGCAACTCGAGCCGGCTGCGGCGGGCATTCAGAACTACGGCCTGAAAGGCAACGCGATCTCGATGGCTGTATCGAGTTGGGGACAGATATTGTTTTTCGTCTTCATCGGGCTCGTCCTGTTCGTAACCCCTCACTTGATCAATATCCAATCTCAGGTGTTAGTTGGCTACACGCTTGCCGTCCTTTTCATGATCACACCGTTGACGATGATTCTGAACCAGATCCCGGCACTGGAGCGCGCTTATCTCGCGGCGGAACGCATCGAGGAATTAGGACTCTCGCTCACTAAAACCAAGTCCGAAGAGCTCGCGCCCGTGCGCAGTCTAAATACTGACTGGCGCCGGCTGGATCTAATCGACGTCACCCACTCTTACCGGCAGGATGGAAAGAGCACCGACTTCCAGCTCGGACCAATCAACCTCACGCTTTCGGCAGGTGAACTGGTTTTCCTCATCGGCGGAAACGGCAGCGGCAAAACCACTCTGATCAAGCTGCTGATGGGTTTGTACGAGCCTGAATCCGGAGAGATTCGCGTTGACGGGAAGCCGATCAGCATGACGGAGCGAGACGATTACCGGCAGCAATTCTCCGCCGTCTTCTACGACTTCTACTTATTCGAACGGCTCTTTGGAATTGAGGCGAAAGATATCGATCGGGAAAGTCAAAAGTATCTCGACCTGCTGCAACTGGACCACAAACTCCAGATCAGAAATGGTCACTTGTCGACGGTTGATCTGTCGCAGGGCCAGCGCAAGCGAGTAGCGCTGCTGAATGCCTATCTTGAAGATCGACCGATTTACATTTTCGATGAGTGGGCGGCGGATCAAGATCCGCAGTTCAAACGGATCTTCTATTACGAATTGGTGCCTGAGCTAAAGGCCCGAGGGAAGACCGTAATCGTTATTTCTCACGACGACCGGTATTACGGAATAGCCGATCGCCTGATCAAGCTGGAGTCGGGCAAGATTGAATACGATCAGCCCGTCGTCCACGCTGAGACTGTCGTCACCGCAGCCGCCGCTCCCGTGATGTAACGCTCACAAACCTGTAATCCTGTAAAGAAAGAACACTATCTATGAACGTCCTGGGACTCAGCTTCAGCGATCACGAAGCATCGGCTGCACTCGTCATCGACGGCAAACTCACATCGGCCATCGCGCGCGAACGCGTGACTCGGTTGAAGCGTGACGGTATCCGGTGGGGAAGTTGCCGCCTCGACCTGACGCCCGCAATCCAATACTGCCTTGAAACGAACGGCCTAGCGCTTGACGACGTCGACCTCATAGTTTGGAGTCATACTGATCACCTTTCGCCCAACGAGGTCTACCAAACGTTGGCTGCGGAAGGCGGACTCGATCTTCGCACCCGCCCGTTGTTGCCGATTCCACATCATTTTGCACACGCATGCGGCGCGTATTACTCATCGCCTTTCAGAGGCGACGTTGCCGTGTTGATCGTCGACGGTGCAGGTGGACCATTCGGCGCGATGCTGAAGAATTGCACTGGTCCTGAACCAGAGAAGATC
>DASSEB010000248.1:0-6311 GCA_035696765.1 Pyrinomonadaceae bacterium
GAGCGCACACCACATAACAGACGAGTAGAATCGCGAGAGATCTGAGTTTCATTTTTCGACTGCCGATACTGGTTCGACCGCAACTGTTTGCCGTCGCAACTCGTCTGATTTGGCCGGCACACGACCGGCGCCGATGAATGCGAGCCCGATGAGTGTCGTTGCGACCGCATAGATTGCAACAATCAAGCGATCTCGTCCTGCCGCACTCGCCGCTACGAGTAGAAAACAGGCTACGCCCATCCCGGTCGTTACTTTGCCAACGAGCGCGAGTTGACCGCGACCCGAAACGCCGGTCGGGCCCAGTTCCGTCGCAGGATCGATCGGCATTCTCAGCTTGCCGAAGAACGCATCGACGCGGCGCGCGAATTCTCCCTCGGGCGCAATCAAAAGCACCGGAACAAAGAACGCTATCGTCGTAGTGATCGCGGGTATGCCGATGAGGTACGTCTCGTTTAGTCCCATCCCGAGGTAGCGGTTTAGATAAAGATTGACGAACAGCGACGTCATCGCTCCTACGACGTAAGCGCAAACAGCGGACCACCATGGTCCACCCTTCGCGATAAATCCATAGAGCAATGGCAGCCCGAGAGGAATCAAAAACATCGACTCGAGAATGAACAAGAGCGTGAAGATGCCAGTGGCGCCTTGTGCAAAAAGTAAAGCGACACAGATCATGACCAGGCCGACGCCCAGCGACGTCAGCCGGCTTGCCGTCAACATGTGACGATCGGATGCGTCCTGACGCAGGTAACCCTGATAGAGATCCTTCGCGAAGATGCCGGTGATGATGTGGTTATGGGCCGACAGTGAAGCCATCGACGACGCCAGCATCGCCGCCAATAACACTCCGATCATTCCAGGTGGTAGCACACGCAATCCCATCGCGATGTAAGCGGCTTCGGACGGCTGCTTGAGACCGTTTGCCGCTGTTCCCAGATCCGGTAACGCAACGCGCGCAATTAGCGGCGGTAAATAAAAAATCAAGCTGCCGATCGTGAAGAGAATCATGCAAAGAATCGCAATCCTCTTTGCCGATTGCTCAGTGTCAGCGCAGAAGTATCTTTGCGCGTTACCGAAGTTGTTGTAGCCGGTGGTCTGCGAAACCGTGTAAACGATCAGGAACAACCAACCGTACTCACCGGCAAACGGGTTGAAGTATCCAGCCGGCGCCTGGGCGACGAAGTTACTCAAACCTCCGACATTCGCGAGGGAGAGAACCATCAACACGCAGGCAATCGGAAACAGGAACATGAACTGAAACATGTCTGTGAAGCAGACCGCCCAGTACCCGCCGAGCACCGTGTACGCGAGGACCACCAAACCGCAGATCACGACCAGGTACTCGACCGGCACACCCAGCGCGATCGACATGAAACTCGACAACGCGAAGAGTCGAACTGAGCCAAACATCAATTGGCTTGGACCAGTCAACCACGAAAACATCTTGTGAGTGCCTTCGCCGAAGCGGCTGCGAATGTATTCAACGACTGTGGTGACTCGCGAACGGCGCCAGGCTTGCGCAAAGAAGATGTAGCCGAAGAAAAAGGCCGGCACCGCGAGAAACATCAGAAAAACGCCGATGAAGCCCTGGCGATAAGCGAACCCCGCTCCGCCTGTAAATGTCCAGACTGAAAAACCGGACATGAACGACGCCATCCCCGCGACCCACCACTCGACACGATTGCCACCCTTCAAAAAGTCGGCGCCGACACGCATGAAGCGCATGAAGTAGGCGCCAATGCCCGCCATCAGTAACAAGTAACAGACCAGCACAACGTAATCGATTACGTGAACTGAACTGTGCATGCTGTTCTCCTTTTGCAGGCGACTTAATGAACGTGGGGGAGTTTATGCAGCCAATCGTTTTACTGGTCCAGGTATTCAGCCGCGACGACGTCGATGAATAAGTGCGCATTCGGATGCGTTCGCAGAATCGATGCTGGGCAACTGCTGCTGATCGGCCCGGCAACAGTGTTCTTGATGGCTTGCCGCTTCGCAGGTCCGGGCGCGATGGCGAATAATTTTGGTAGCGCCATTAACGTCGGTATCGTCAGTGACAATGCATCTCTCGGAACCTCGTCGAGCGAAGCGAACGCGCCGTCGTTAACCTGCTGATTTCTACAGACGTCGTCCAGTTGGACCACCTTTACCGGTTCGGGATCGTTGAAGTCACAAAATGGCGGATCGATGAATGCCAGATGACCGTTCTCTCCAATTCCCAGCACGGCAAAATCAGGCGGGTTCTGTCGCAACAATTCGGCATAACGTTTAGTTTCTGCGGCGCCGTCCGGCGCATCACCGCGCAAACCATGAAATTCACCCAGCGGCACCTTGTTTACGAGGCGGTCGATCAGGAACCGGCGAAACGATTGCGGCGCCCGGTCGTCCATGCCGAGGTATTCGTCGAGATGAAAAGCGACGACACGCGACCAATCAATCTCCGGCGCTTCCGCTAGATTCGCGAGAAACTCATTCTGCGAGGGCGCGGAAGCGAGTATCACGACCGCTTTGCCATGATCCCGAATCGCACGCCGGATCTCCCCCGCGATTACCGCCGCCGCAGCCTCGCCCATCTTCGGACGCGACTCGTACACATAGACGTTAAGGTCGCCGGCGCGAAAGTTCCGTTGCAGTCCATCCTGCACCGCGGCAGTTGTTTCCATGGTTCCCAACCTCGATATGTGTGTTCAGCGTCAGCCAACTTCAGGGCCGGCAATTGCGACAACGAGCGGCGACGTTTTCGTGCTTTCGCGACCCTTGACCATTCGAATCAGATCACGTTCCTTGACGAACCCACGATCCGGCAAAACACTCGCGTCGACGCTGCACTCTTTGTTGAGATCGACGTAGACGTCACGGCCAGCCAATGCCGTCAACGTTCGATCCATCAAAATCTCGGCAACCTGCGGGTCGTTCGCAACCACCGGCCCGACGTAAGTCTTACTTGTTCCGCTTCTCGCCAACGCGTAACCACTGAGCGCGCCATCCGCCGCTCTCATCAAAACAGGCGAAACACACGCCTCGTCTATTAACGCCCGGATCAACCGCGCGCGGTCGGCATTGAACGCGACTCGATCCAGATTCAACACGTCGCGAACGATATCCCCGACCATCAGCGCCGGAGATTGAGTTTCGCGGCGCGCCGAAGCTGTTCCACTCCATCGTTCGACCACCGACTCAGCTCGAAAACCAAACTTCTCATAGACAGGTTGGCCCAACGCCGTCGCGTCGAGCTTTATCGTCTCGACCTTGTCTTTTAAATAATCGAGCGCCGCATTCATCAGCTTCGCGGCAATTCCCTGGCGGCGATGTTGCGGTTCGACCAGCACCATACCGATCCAGGCGAGCTCGCCGTGAATGGTCGTAGTTGTCGTACCGACCAAACGGGCGTCTTTGATCGCGCCAAAACAACCCTTCGGCTCCAGCCGCAACAGGCGACGCCAATCAGCTTCAGTCTGGTTCCATCCCGCCGCTTCCTTGAGTCCCATAGCCGAAGGGATGTCGGATTCAAACAGCAAGCGAATTTCGATCTCAGACGTTGGTCGCATCCTCAATTAACTGCCGATGCATGTTCCAACCAAACGTTGTTCGCCGGTTCCATGAAGAACTCAGCCATCTGCTTCACGTTCCATTCGACGGGCCAATCCAACACGCGGCGCAAATGCAAAAGCCAGGCGATCAGTCCTTCAGCCGGATGAAAGTAGAGCTCGAGCAACGCTCGCGCAGTCTTACCGCCGGTTTTCATCGTGTACTCGCCGCTCGGTAGTTGAAAGAAAGTGTGAATTTGAAAACTGCTGGCCCCACGCAACAGGTATTCAGCGGCGATGCGTCCCGACACGATGTTGCCGGTGGCGCTGATCGGCAGCTTACAGACAGGAATCGCTCCCTGTCGTTCGAGTAAACGCAACTGCGCCAGCACACTCAAATTGCGCGCGCTTAAATCTGGTCCACCGTAGGCGATGCCGCGTACGCCATCAAATTCGCGCTCCGGATCGAATAGCCGGTTGGCGTAGACCAGGAAGTCCGGCACGGCGTCACCCGAACACTTCTCATTGATCGCGCGCAACATCTCGAGCTGGAACGCGTCGTCGAGAATTGCGTTGAAAACTTTCAGCCCGATACTGACGGTGTCCGGAGCTGCACCTTGTCTGATTAAAGACGTAACCCGCGTCAGCCATTCAATGATCTTTTCCGCTTGAGCGGCGCGATCGGAGCCGGCCAAAGTGGGGCTGAAGTCTTTTTCAATCAACATCGGCGCGTCCGCATGGTGGCGTCGCCACACGTCGATCAGGCACCGGGTCGTGTACTCATATTCGCCAATCTTCCAAACACTCTCAGCCGCACTCGGCAAGTGGTATTTGCACGAGGGCACGACCAATACTGACGCCGCACGAGCGACGGACAACGCCTCGTCGAAAAACTCGAGGTACTTTGCAAACGTGTCGTACCAACCGCGACCCTTCCATGAAACGGTCCAGCCCTCCGTGTTGTCGCTGCCCACGATTCGCTCGACCACCATTCTGGTTTCTTCGATGGCCCATTCGCTCATCGACTGGGCGCCTGACGCGTCTTCAGCAATGATCGACTTGAGAACGATGAAGCCCAACTGCTCTTCACAGTCGCGCCGGACTTGCGACAGATTCAGCGATAGTTGGCCGGAGGCTTTGCCGAAAGGATTTTTGATTACGTGACCACCGTACTCGCTGGTCAGGTCAATCTGGTATTGCTCCCTAACATGGTTTTCCAGGTCTTCCGGTAAGCCGGTGCGGAAACGCTCATAGTCGCGCACCAGTGCTGCGTGGTCGCGAGAGTCAATTTCCGGATGTCCGTTTATGAAAGAAAACATTAGCCAACCTGCACGTTCAGCCTGCTCAGTACGGTGTTGATGTTGTCGCGCTCCGTCGCGGTCAATTCCGGACCCCACGGATCGTTTGCGCCGTCCGCGGAAATCACTCCCAATGTTGCGAGCGCATGAAGAATGCGGCCGATGTAACCCTCCATTGGATTAACGAAAAGCACCTCCGCGAGTTGATCCACGAGGTCCGACAATTCGAGAAAACGCTCGGCTTTGCCGGTGAAGTGCGCTGCGATGAGTTCAGCCTGAAGGTCACAACAGACGGAGCCCATGCCGATCAGCGCCGTTTTCGCGCCGCGGCGTAAGCTGTAGCCAAGAAAACGATCTTCACCGGTTATCAGTAGCTTGTCGGGATGCCGTGATTGAATGTGACGGGCGACGTCCTGATACGTCATCACACTGTCGAGCGTTGCCATCTTGATGCCGATCACATTCGGCAACGTCATCAGCTCATCCAAAACGTTTGTCGTGTAACGAATGCCGCCCGCAGCTTCGTACAGATAGAACAACACGATTGGCAAGCCGAGTTTCGAGAGCTGCTCGTGGTGTTGGAGTATTAGCGAGTCTCGCTGCTCGAGATGCTTCAACCACGATGGTGGATAAACGAGCAACGCATCCGCGCCATAGTCAGCCGCCGCCGCGGCCATCGTTATGGTTGCGCTCGTCGCGACCTGCGGATCAGCTTCTCTCTTCCGCGCACCCACCCCGGCGATTAAGGGTTTATCACCGATGGCCTGACGCCACTGTTGCATCACACGCCGCGCTGTTTCATCGTCCAGCAGTAGTCCTCGTCCGGTATGCGCCCAAACAGCCACACCGGCGATCGGTTGTGAACTCATGAACGACACGTACGCCTCATGCGCACGTTCGTGAAAACGCTGTTCGCGATCGAACATGACCGGCACTGCGGGAACTAAACCTCCCGCCAGTGCTGCCTTGAGTTCATCCAAACTGTACCGTCCAGGAGACATGTTTCGAGTTACGGCGCCTCGTAGCTTTAGCCCATGTGCGGCACTGACAACAAACTGTTCTGAATTAACGTCAATGCCCCCTTCAGACTGGGGCGAACTTCAAATGCTGATGGTCTAATCGCCACACTGTGTGAACGCGGCGCAAGTAGATTTCTCTTCGTCTCCTCGACGATGATCGGTTCGATTACTCCCCACGCCTTCGTGATCTCACCGCCAATCACCACAACCTCAGGATCGAGTCCGTTTATCAGACCAGTGATGCCAATGCCGAGATAGCGCGCCGTTTCACGGACGGCTTCTGTCGCCGCGCCGTCGCCGGCTTCAACCAGCTCGACCAGCTTTCGCATTGTAGAAACTCGTTTGCCGCTCGTGCCGCGTAGATCGGCATACCGCTTCAGCGTAGCTTTGTCTGAGGCGTAAAGATCCCAGCAACCTCTTTGGCCGCACCGGCAATCTGGTCCATTTATGTCGATGGGAAAGTGTCC
>DASSEB010000249.1:0-6843 GCA_035696765.1 Pyrinomonadaceae bacterium
CGACTGCCGATGTGTGAGCTTCCGGCGAGCCCCACCTGCGCGCAAAGCAACGAGTCTTCGCCGACTGTGCACGAGTGACCGATCTGCACGAGGTTGTCGAGCTTCGTGCCGCGCCCGATGCGACTCTCTCCAACCGAGGCGCGATCGATCGTCGTGCCGGCACCGATCTCGACGTCGTCTTCGATCACGACTCGTCCTGCCTGCGGAATCTTCAACCAGCGTTTCTCTTCGTCCTTTGCATAGCCAAAACCGTCGCAACCGATCACTGAGTTGTTGTGGATGATCACTCGCTCGCCGATGATTGTTCGTTCGCGCAGCGCGACGCCGGAATGTATGACCGAGTTTCTTCCGATCGTCACGTCTTCGTAGACCGTAACGTTCGGATGAATCCAAACTCCTTCGCCGACAAACGCGTTGCGTCCGATCACCACGCAAGCGCCGATGCTCACGCGTGGAGCAATGCGCGCGGTCGGATCGATCACGGCTGTCGGATGTATAGAAGGCTCGAGTTCCGCGTCCGGATGAAAGATTCGCAGCGCGCGCGTGTAGGCGAGATAGGGGTCCTTCACACGCAGTATCGAGATCTGTTTTTCCGTTTGCGCGTCTTCACTCAAATAAATGGCCGAGGCGCGCGTGGTGTTGACGCGCGGCGTGTAACGAGGGTTGGCGAGAAACGTGACGTGTCCCTCACCGGCCTCATCAAGCCCAGCAGCGCCGGTGATCTCGATGTCGTCTGTTCCCTCGACGCGCGCACCAGTCGATTTTGCAAGTTCAGAAAGTTTCATATCTTCTTAATCCTGTCACATGATCGACACGGGATCGATTTCGAGATTGATTGAGCGCAAATTCACACCGCTCTCAGCAACCGATTTCATCGCGGCATCCGCCACCTCGCGCAGGCTCTTTCGACTCCGCGCCTTAATCAACATCTGAAACCGGTGTTCGCCCTTCAGTCTTGAAAGTGGCGCGGGCGCTGGGCCAAGTATGCGGCACTTTCGATCCTGGTTAACAAGATCCAACTGCCGCCGCAATTCGAGACTGTCAGCACGAACTCGCCCCAGATCTGGTCCATGGATCAGCAAGCTCGCAAGCGCCACGAACGGCGGATACGAATGATTTTGCCGGTAGCGAAGCTCTTCATCGTAGAAGCCTTCGTAATCCTGCGCACATGCATGTCGCAAAGCGTAGTGATACGGATGATAAGTCTGGATCAAAACTTTTCCCGGACGATCGCCGCGACCGGCCCGCCCGGCCACCTGAGTAATCAACTGGAATGTTCTCTCCGCCGATCGGAAATCTGGCAACGCCAGACCGGCATCAACTGAAACAACACCAACAAGCGTGACGTTCGGGAAATCGTGGCCCTTGGCGAGCATTTGCGTGCCGACGAGTGTATCGATCCGTCCCGCGCTGAAGTCGGCGAGTGATTGCTCGAAAGATTTTCGACGCGCAGTCGTATCACGATCTATTCGCGCGACGCGCAGGACGGGGAAGAGCAGTTTCAGCATCTCTTCGAGTTGCTCGGTGCCCTCGCCGACGTAGTAGATGTATTTCTTTCCGCATGAAGGACACACGCGCGGCACTGCTTCACGATGGTTGCAGTAATGACAAACGATCACACGCTCGGCGCGGTGATAGGTGAGTGTCACATCGCAGTTCGGACACTGAATCGTTTCGCCGCACGAACGGCAAAGAATGAAACTCGAATACCCGCGACGGTTGAGCAGGATGATCGACTGCTCGTTGCGTTCGCGAGTCTCACGGATTGCTTCGAGCAACTCATCCGAGAACACACGCGGTTTTCCGTGTCGAGCAAAGACCGTTCGCATGTCGACGATTCGTGCCGCAGCCATTGGCCGCGCGGCGATTCTTTCGGGCAGAGTGAGCAATTGATACTTGCCTTTGCGCGCGTTGTGAAAGGATTCGAGCGAAGGAGTTGCCGAACCGAGAACAACGGTCGCCGATTCCTTCTGCGCACGAACGATCGCGACGTCGCGCGCGTTGTAGTACGGCGACTCTTGTTGCCTGTACGACGATTCGTGTTCCTCGTCGACAACGATCAAGCCGAGGTTCTTTACGGGTGCGAAAACCGCGGAGCGCGTTCCAATCACGACGCGCGCGTCGCCGTTTCTGACGCGTGTCCACTCGTCAAATCTCTCGCCTCTCTGAAGCGACGAATGAAAGATCGCAACTCGGTCGCCAAAACGCGCGCGCAACTGCCGCGAGAAGACCGGTGTCAACGCGATCTCCGGCACCAGCATCATTGCCGAGCGACCGACGTTGAGAGCTTTCTGCATGGCGCGCATGTAGATCTCAGTCTTGCCACTGCCGGTCACGCCATGGAGCAGGAAAGCTGAATAGTCGCCGGAGTTCATCTGCTGTTCGATCTGCTCGAGCACTGATGCCTGCGCGGTAGTGAGCGTGTGATCGTCTTCGACTTTGAAGCGAGTGCTCGTGTTGAACGGATCGCGACGAATCGCTTCGTCATAGACTTCCACGCGCGCTTTCTTTTCGAGTGACGAGACAGTTGAAGCGCTGACGGCCGCAGTTTGCAGCAACGACTGCAACGACATCGGACCGCTGCTTTCGAGAGTGGAGATGACGCGTCGCTGTGCGTCGGTGAGTTTTTCGTCGCTTGATTGAAGTAGTCGAACGAAGCGGCGGAGCTTGGGTTTCGCGAAGGAAGCTGTCCGGCGTTTGGGAGTCATTCCGGGAGGGAGGGCGGCTTTGATTACTTCACCGATCGGGCAGGCGTAATAGTCGGCGACCCAGCGCGCGAGTTGCAGAATCTCAGGACTGCAAACGGGCGCGGAGTCGACTAGGGTTTGCGCGTCTTTGATGTCGATGTCCGCGAGGTCTTCGGGAAGCTGATCGAGCAGGTTGACGATGTAGGCAGTGACGACGTTTCGTCCGAGAGGCACTACGAGGCGCGCGCCTATCTCCGCGTCAGCACTTTGTTCCGGAGTCAGCCGGTACGTGAATGTTTGGAAGACGTGAAGCGGAACAGCCACTTCAGCGTAGCGCGTGACTGTGGTGGTGGCGTCGTGAGGTGCTTTTTCTACGGCAGTGTTGGCCACGGATTCCACAGATTAACACGGATCAGGTGTTCTGATCCGTGGTAAGCGGTGAAGATTTGCGGCTATCAAGATGATCGCGGACCTGCTTCAGATCTTCCCATGTCTCGCGTTTCTTCGAGGGGTCGCGCAGGAGATAAGCCGGGTGAAACGTCGGCATCACTTTGATGCCTTTGTAATCCTGAAAACGTCCCCGCAGACGCGTGATGCCTTCGCGTGTGTCCAACAGATTCTTCATCGCCGTATTGCCGAGCACGACGATCACTTCGGGTTGAACGACAGCGATTTCGCGAAGGAGAAACGGTTTACAAACACCGGCTTCTTCCGGAGTGGGTGGCCGGTTGCCTGGCGGGCGGCAGCGGTTGACGTTGCCGATCAAAACCTCTTCGCGTTTCATTCCGATGGCTTCGATGATCTTAGTGAGTAGCTGTCCGGCGCGCCCGACAAACGGACGTGCCTGCGCGTCCTCATCCGCGCCCGGTGCTTCGCCGACAAACATCAACCGCGCTTTTCGATTGCCTTCCGTGTGGACCACGTGCGTGCGTTCCAGGTGCAGCGGACAGCGAGTGCAGTCGCCGATCTCCGCGTGGATCTGTTCGAACGTTTCGGTGGATGCTTCTAGTTTCGGAGGTGGCGGAGCGATGTCGCCGAAGAGCGATGACGGCGACGGCGCCGGCGCTTGTTGTTGTTGGGCTACAGGCAGTGGCCGAGGTGCTGGCGGGGGCTGTTGAATTCCTTCAACTCCCAAAACGCGCAGGTGCTCCAGTTGCTTTTTCGTCTGTATTAAAACGTCTCGAAGTTCCTGTGACATTATCTCGTTAATCCGCTTTTCTAATCCTGACTATCACATCGAGGATGCGATCTGCGGCCTCACTCTTCGACATCAGCGGGAGTTGCACCGGCTCTTCACTGTCTTTTGTAATGATCGTAATCGCGTTCGTCGACGAATCGAATCCTGAATCGTCGCGCGTCACGTCGTTAGCCACGATCGCATCCAGCTTTTTGCTGCGTAGCTTTTCTCTCGCGTTGTCGACGACGTTCTCCGTTTCCTCCGCAAACCCGATCACGAGCATTCCGTTCGTACGCGCGGCCGCAACTTGCGATAACACGTCGGGCGTTCGTTCCAGCGTCAACGTTATCGCATCTTCTGACTTTTTGATCTTCTGATCGGCTCGTTGCACGGGACGATAGTCTGCGATCGCCGCAGCGCCGATGAAGACTGACGCGTTCTCACGCTCTCGTGCAACAGCCTGAGACATCTCTTCTGCCGACAGCGCCTGCACGACTCTTACGCCCGCAGGCGGAGCGACCGTCGTCGTGCCCGCCACCACTGTAACTTCACCGCCACGCTTCACGGCTGCCTCGGCAAGCGCGTAACCCATTCTTCCCGACGATCGATTCGAGATGAAACGCACCGGATCGATCTCTTCGCGTGTGGCGCCGACAGTTATCAGAAAACGCTCGCCTGCCAGATCGCTGGTCTTCGCGGCGCCGCGCAGGATCTCCAACGCGGCCGCGACAATGCGTTCCGGTTCACTAAGCCGTCCCGGGCCGATCGTGCCGCACGCCATCTCGCCCGCATCCGGCTCCATGATGTGAACTCCGTCCGCGCGAAGCTGCTGCAAGTTGCGTTGCGTCGCCGGATGTTCCCACATCGTCGTATTCATCGCCGGCGCAATCAGCACCGGGGACGAACACGCGAGATAAGTCGAACTCAGAAAGTCGTCTGCGACTCCGTTCGCAAACTTCGCGATGATGTTTGCGGTTGCCGGCGCTACGATTAACAACTCCGCAGTTTGAGAGAAAGTGATGTGAGCTATGGGATCCGGATTATCGGGCGCATAGTCGTCCACCACTACATGGCTGCCGGACAGAGCGCGAAACGTCAGCGGCTGCACAAACTCGCACGCCCGGCGCGTCATTGCAACACGGACGATGCAGCCCGCCTTCTGTAGTCCACGCAGCACCTCGACTGCCTTGTAAGCAGCGATTCCACCGCAGACTCCAAGCGCGACGTTCGGCTTTGACGATTCAGTAAGGGAAGGCATTGCTGCTTAACGGAAAACGAAGATCAATGTAACATTGCCGAAAGACACGCGCAATTTTGTTAGTCTAAGCACTGGTATAATTCGCGGTCGCAATCGAAAAAAAGCATTGCCTCCGTTCAGGCGCAAAGTCATGGCAACTCTCAACAGAAGATTCGTTGCTTGTCTGATAGCGGCTCTCTTTGCGTCGACTGCCCTTCACGCTGCGCAACCCGTTCAAGACTCAGATGACGAATTTGGTCCCGTGGTCCGTGCCTACCTCGGATACCTGCGCAACGAGCAGGAAGTGGTAGACGATCGGGTGAGCCGGCGCGAAGTCAGCGCGAACTATTATCGGCACAATTCCAACCGAATAAAAGCCTTGCGGCAGATGGCGATTCGCCTCGCCCGCGAGACTCACAACGATTATCTGCCGGAACTCGAAGCCGTCTCGGCGGAGGAAATGCGGCTGTTATTTGGCTCGAGTCCACCGCAACCGTCCCGGCTGCGAGTCGGGGAAGTGCTGAAAAACACCTTCCGCTACCTCGGCGTGGTCCGTGCGGGCGAGTCTTTTTACCTCTTTGCGCGGCTGGATCCTTACGAACAGGCCGAGCTGACTGAGAAGGCGTCCGCCGTTCGTCGGCCTTAGACCAGCCGGCCTGTGGAAAACTGACCCGGCGTTCTGATGGTCCGAAACCTTACCTGGGCCTGAAACAATTTTGTGGCAAAGTTAAGCCAAATGATTGTTGACAGAGGGCTTGTATTAGTGTAGAAATCCCAAGTGTCAGTGGCTTTCAGCCAGAAATCCCAAGCATTAACGGGCTTTGACGGGTTTGCGAACCACCCTATTGTTTTTCCCACGACTGTTAGGCCGTCGCGGTACGCAATTAAGACCTTTGTGTTTCACTATACGGGAGGAAAGTTAATGATCAGCAAAACTTGGAGCCGCAAGTCCATCGCGACTGCTGTGGCGGTTGCCGTTTTGAGTGTTTACTCAATGGTGGTTTTGGCCGCGCCAGGCGCGAAGGCGTCAGGCGAGCTCACGGTTTCCGGGCAAGTCACAGTGAACGGCCAAAAGGTGATTTCAGGTGGCACGGTGTTCTCCGATTCAACGATTAGCACCGCGGCTCAAAGCAGCGCTTCAGTGAGCATCAGCAAGGTCGGTCGAGTTGAACTCGCACCCAACAGCAATCTTCGCCTCAGTTTCGCGGAGACCAGCATCACGGCAATGCTCGAGACCGGTAGTGCCCAGGTATCAACGTTAGCGGGAACCACAGTTAACTTGACTACCAAAGATGGTGTGGTTGTTGTCGATGGAAGCCAGCCGACCACCTTTACTGTCAGCGCCTCACGCGGACGCACTTCAGTTGCGACCATGGCGGGCGTTGCGCAATTCAAAGCCGGTGGCAGTGTTAAGCAAATCGCCGCTGGTGAGAGTGCAACTGCTGGAGTTCCCCAGACAGCCGATGACGACGATGATGGCATGAGCGGCGGCGCGTTGGCCGTGTTGCTCCTGGCCGTCGGTGGTGCTGTGGCGGGTGTTCTTTATGCCGCGTTCCATAATAACGACCTTAACTTCGGCGGCAGCGTTACCGTAGTCAGCCCGACTAAGTAAGTTCGTAAAGTCTCCTTCGGCTTGAGTAAAAACACTGTGGCACTGGGAACCAGCGCTGCGGTCAGCCAGAATTGACCTTGCGGGTCACGCGAACAAAACGCGTGGCCCGCAAGGTTTTGATTGTGAGGAC
>DASSEB010000250.1:0-15777 GCA_035696765.1 Pyrinomonadaceae bacterium
TCGAACGTACGCCTTCAACTCGCAGGAAAATAAACCACAGATTACACGGATGTTTACGGATCTAATCCGTAATTAATCCGTGTTATCTGTGGTTTATTGCTGCCCGCATTTCGCGCACAGCGTTTTCCAATCCCACGAAAATCGCTCGGGCGATGATGTTGTGGCCGATGTTGAATTCCGTGATCTCTTTGATCTGAGCCACAGCGCCGACGTTGCGATAAGTCAGTCCGTGTCCGGCGGCAACATTCAACCCGTACTTCATCGCCAATTCGGCGCCCTCTTTCAACCTGCGCAACTCGTCCGACGCGTGCTCCGCGCCTTCGCCATGAATGCCGCGCGCGCCGAGCGTTGCTTCACAGTAAGCCGCAGTGCATAACTCGACTTGCTGCGCGCCAATCCGTTGCGCCACTTCAATCTGGGCCGGATCCGGATCGATGAACAGACTCGTGAGTATGTTAGCTTCCCGCAATCGATCTACCGCCGAACTTACAACCGCGACGTTTCCTTTAGCGTCGAGTCCGCCTTCGGTCGTGATCTCATTTGGCCGTTCCGCAACGAGCGTGACTGCGTCCGGTTGTGTTTGCAACGCGATGTCGAGCATCTCGTCCGTCGCAGCCATCTCGAGATTGAGATACGTGGTTACTGAATCGCGCAACAGCCGGATATCGAGGTCCTGAATGTGGCGGCGATCGCCGCGCAGGTGGACCGTGATGCCGTCCGCGCCGGCTTGTTCGACCGCCATCGCAGCCGCGATCACGCTCGGCTCCGGCGCGCGACGCGCCTGCCGCACCGTGGCGACGTGATCGATGTTGATGTTGAGACGCGCGGTCATTTCTTTACCTGCTGTACGATGTATATTACGCGCTTTGTTTCAATTCGTGCACCGCGCGAATCGCGGTGTCGTAAACGCCGCGCCGCGCTTGCTGCCGGATCAAACCCACTTCATTCAGCATCTTGAAACTGTCGCTGAACAGGCTCACTTTGCTGCCCTCGTAGTGGTCCCAACGCACCGGCACCTCTTTCAACTTTAGTCCCGCGCGAAACGCCAGATACAACAGTTCAACGTCAAACCCAAACCGATCGACAGTGGCTGCCTCGACCAGCGGCCGGCAAACGCTCATGCGGAAAGCCTTGAATCCACATTGCGTGTCCCAGAACGGCAACCCGGTGGCTAAACGAACGGCCAGATTGAAAATGCGTCCGCCTTGTTCGCGCCGCCACGATTGATGAACGCCGATCAGCTCTCGATTCAACGCGCGCGAGCCAAACGCCACGTCACACTCACCACCGAGAATCGGTTCGATCAGTTTCGGCGCTTCGGTGATCGGTGTGGACAGGTCGGCGTCCGAAAACAGCGTGACCTCACCTCGCGCGGCCAACAGTCCCAGTCTGACTGCTCGCCCTTTTCCCAAATTGGATCTGTAACTGATGACTGAAGTGCGCAGCGTTCCCGCATCTTGAAAGACCTCGCGCGCAAGGTCGGCGGTTCGGTCCGCCGAACCGTCATCTACCACGATTACTTCGCCCTCGGGCGCACTCTGACGCAAGTAATCGACGACGGCCCGAAGGGAATTTCCCAAGCGGACCGCCTCGTTGTAAGCGGGAATGACGACCGACAGAGATGCGGACATCCATTCGCAATATAACACAGCCAAATCCGTATCTATTCCGTGTAATCCGTGGTTGCGGATTCCATCGAGTTCAGCCGCCTGTGGTATATTTCAGCAATGGAAGTCGCCCGCCAATTCGATAAGCCACCATCTCACTACAATGCTGGTTGGGTAAACAAGTTTACGATCACCGCGCTTGCGGTAATTTTGGCCGCAGCCGTCTTTGGCGGCACGATTGGCAGCAGTCGTAAACTCAGCAGCTTCACGTCGAACAACGCGAAGAACTCCTATCGCGTCGCCGATGAGATCGAAAAGGACTACAACGAAGCGATCTCGACGATCACCAGTAATTATTCGGGCGACATCGATCACGAGAAGGCGACGCAGGCCGCGATTCAGGGGATGCTTTCCACGCTCGATCCGCATTCCGCTTACTTTCCCTACAGCGAGTTCAAGAAGCTGAAAGAGGACCAGGATTCCCGCTTCTACGGGATTGGCGTCACGATCGTGCAGCATCGCGACGGCGTTTACGTGCAATCAGCAGTCGAGGGCACGCCGGCCGCGAAGCAGGGATTGAAGTATGGCGATCGGATTGTCGAGGTTGATGGCAAGAATGCGCGTGACTGGAGCAGCGAACAGGTCTCGAAGAACGTGCGCGGCTCGCTCGGCGAACCGGTGACGATCAAAGTCGAACGTGCCGGTTCCGAAGCGCCACTGTACTTCACGATGATTCGTGATGCGGTGCCGCTGCCCACCATCCGCAACGCGTACATGATCAAGCCCGGTACCGGTTACATCGGGCTCACTGGCGGATTTCAAAGATCCAGCGATGATGAATTGTCGAAGGCAATGAAGCGTCTGGAAGAGCAGGGAATGCGCCAGCTCATACTCGATCTGCGCGGCAATCCGGGTGGATTGCTGGACCAGGCGATCGACGTCGCGAGTGAGTTCCTGCCGCATGGACAAGTCGTCGTTTCTGTTAAAGGTCGAACTGAATACAGCGAGCCGATCGTCTACAAGTCAACGGGCTCCGACCCCTCGACGATGCCTCTGGTGGTGCTCATAAATCACAACAGCGCCTCGGCCTCGGAGATCGTCGCAGGTGCGATTCAGGATCACGGTCGCGGACTCATCGTGGGTGAGACGAGTTTTGGCAAGGGACTGGTGCAGCGGATATTCCAGTTGCCTTTCAGTACCGGTCTGACGCTGACAACCGCGCGCTACTACACTCCCTACGGACGTTCATTGCAGCGCGACTATTCGAGCGGCTCGCTTTACGACTACTACACGCGACACGATCAGGTCGAGAACCAACAACCCGGCCCGAACGCGTCACGGAATATCGAATCGCCGCTGGCGCTCGCTTCGCCAACTCCGGCGCCACACACCGGACCCGCGGTGCAGACTGCGGTTGGTCGAGTCTTCTACGGCGGCGGCGGCATAACGCCGGACATCGAAGTAAAAGAACCTGCCAACACTCCTGCTCGCTTGCGTATCGCGGAAGCTGCGTTTCACTTTACGAGACAATTGGCGGCCGGAGTTGTTCCGGGGTTGGAGTCGTATCGAGTGGACAAGGTGCAATACGGCAAGAACGCGAAGCCCACCGACTATCCCATCACCGATCGCGTTCTCGAAGCGTTTAGAAATTTCGTTCGGACTCAGCCTGACTTCCAGGTCCAGCCGGCTCAGATCGACGAGGATCTCGATTTCGCAAAGCTGCGGTTGCGGCAGGAGATCGTGACGGCAGCGTTTTCCAATGACGCCGGCGCTCGCGTGTTACTCGACAACGATGCGCAGGTCCTCCGCGCGCTCGAGGCGCTGCCGGATGCGAAGCGCCTTGCTGACAGCGCTCGCGGCGAGGTTTGGCGCGGTTAACTGTCCGCATAATCCGCGGTTAACCTATTGCCAAATACCTCACACTTTATTTATAGTCCGAATCCTAGCCGTTCTATCCCACGAAGTTTAGGTAAACACCTCGTTGAAAGGACACTTTCGCATGAAAGACCGGTCGCGCTCCGTTTACGATCTTGGCCTGCTGATTGTGATCGTCAGTGCTGTGGTTTTCGCCAGCATCACCGTTTATTCACAGAACCAAACTCCGTCTCAAACGCCGGCCACAGCCGCTACGCAGACTGCGACGCCGACCCCGAGTCCCAGTCCGACGCCGACACCAATCAACTGGTCGAGCGATCCGGTGCTGAAACGTTTTGTCTTCCGCAGCATTGGACCGGCGAGCATGGGCGGCCGCATCGACGACATCGCGGCGGTCGAACAAAATCCTTACATCATCTACGTCGCGTTCGCGACCAACGGTGTGTGGAAGTCGACTAACAACGGCACGACCTTTCAGCCAATCTTCGACACGTACGGAACGCACTCCATCGGCGACATCGCGATCGCGCCTTCGGATCCAAACATAGTTTGGGTGGGCACCGGCGAAGCAAACAATCGCCAGAGCTCCAGCTTCGGCGACGGCATTTATAAGTCCGTCGACGCCGGAAAAACGTTCACGAAGATGGGACTGGAAGACTCGCAGACGATCGCGCGCATCGTCATTGATCCGAAGGATCCAAACATCGTCTACGTAGCAGTGCTGGGCCATCTGTTTGGACCAAACAAAGAGCGCGGCGTGTACAAGACGATTGACGGCGGCAAGACATGGACGAACGTGAAGTTCATCGACGAAGACACCGGCTTCACCGACCTCGCGATGGACGCGTCAGACAGCAAGATCCTTTACGCTGCTTCGTATCAGCGGCGCCGCACCAGTTTCGGTTTCAACGGCGGTGGTCCGGGCAGCGGGATCTGGAAGACAATCGACGCCGGCAAGACGTGGAAGAAACTGGAAGGCGCCGGACTGCCGGAAGGATTGCTCGGCCGTATCGGCCTCGATGTTTCGCGTTCCAATCCGAACATCCTGTACGCGCAGATGGAAGTGGGCGCGAGCACGGGCACCGGCGGCGAAGAGCCGACTGTCGGCGGGCAAACCGCGCCGAGTCCGTCACCATCCGTCTCACCGACCGCCACTCCGGCTGCCTCGCCGACACCCACTCCGCTCGATCCGAAGAAGTCAGGCGTGTGGCGTTCGGATGATAAAGGACGAACGTGGCGGATTGTCAGTAACGAAAACAATCGTCCGATGTACTACAGCCAGATTCGCGTCGATCCAAAAAACCCCGAGAATGTTTTCGTTGGAGGCCTGAACTTCAGCAAGTCGACGGACGGCGGAAAGACTTTCAAGTCGCTACAGCCGGGCATCGCGCACAGCGACCACCACGCGATCTGGGTCGATCCCGCGAATGGCGATCATCTGATGATTGGAAATGATGGTGGATTGGATGTCAGCTACGATCAGGGCGCCACGTGGGAGTTCGTCAACACGATTCCGGCGGCGCAGTTTTATGCGGTTGGAGTCGACATGCGTAAGCCGTATTACGTTTACGGCGGCTTGCAGGACAACGGATCGTGGGGTGGTCCAAGTCAGACGCGAAACCAGCAGGTTGGGATCACGAATGCCGATTGGTATCGCGTCGGCGGCGGCGACGGTTTTTACGCGCAGGTCGATCCGACTGACCCGAATATCGTTTACTCCGAATCTCAGGGCGGCGCGATGAACCGGGTGGATCTACGTACCGGACGCACTGTAAGCATTCGCCCGCGCGGTGTGCCGCGGCGTGGCGGAGGAAGACAGGGAGGCGCGACGCCGGCTGCAAGTCCTTCACCGGGCGCGAGTCCTTCTCCGGCCGCTTCGCCGACTCCCGATACGCAGGCGCAACTCGCTGCGTTTGCCGCGCAGCAGGGATTCGGCGGCTTCGGCGGTGCGAACCTGCAATCGAACGTTGTTCCCACACCGCCGGCAACGGACGTCTATCGCTTCTACTGGAACACGCCGATCCATCTGTCGCCGCACAATCCGCGTGTTATCTACACGGGGGGAAACCGTCTGTTCAGATCGATGGACCGCGGCGATACCTGGACCGCGACGATCGATCTCACGAAGCAGATCGATCGCAGCACACTGCCGATCATGGGAGTTCCCGGCAAGGACCCGATGGCTTCGAAGCATGACGGCTACACCGGTTACGGCTATGTGGTGACTGTGGCCGAATCGCCGAAGGTGCCCGGCATACTTTGGGCGGGCACGGATGATGGCAATGTGCAGGTCAGTCGTGACGGCGGAGCTACCTGGA
Organism: Pyrinomonadaceae bacterium; assembly: GCA_035696765.1. Lineage (GTDB taxonomy): Bacteria > Acidobacteriota > Blastocatellia > Pyrinomonadales > Pyrinomonadaceae > PSRF01. Next base: position 5,801 of record DASSEB010000250.1, read on the forward strand.
CCAACGTTGCCAAGAACGTGCCGGGTATCGGCGAGACGTATCACATCTCGCGTGTCGAACCTTCGCACTTCGACCAAGCAACTTGTTACCTCGCGGTTGACGGGCACCGTCTGGACGATTTGAAGCCGTATTTGTTCGTGACTAAAGATTACGGCGCGACTTGGACTTCCATCGTCAATAATCTTCCGAAGCGGGGCACGGTCAACGTCGTTCGCGAGGACCCGAAGAACAAAGACCTGCTTTACGTCGGCACCGAGTATGGCCTTTACATCTCGCTCAACGGTGGCGCTGAGTGGAAGCCGTTTATGTCAGGGATGCCGACGCTGCGCATCGACGACATCCTGGTCCATCCACGCGATAACGATCTCATCGTCGGCACGCACGGCCGCGGCATCTACATTCTCGACGACATCAGCGCGCTGCAACAGATGTCGCAGAAAGTCATGGACTCCGACGTGCACCTGTTTGACGTGAGACCCGGAACGAACTGGCAAAACGATATTCGCAGTAGTCGTTACTACGGTGGCGCAAAGCTCTTCCGCGGCACGAATCCGGCGCCAGGCACGGCAATCACTTATTACTTGAAGTCGCCTGCGCCGGGCGAAGTGAAACTGACGATCTCTGACTACTCGGGGAAAGTGGTGCGTAACCTCGTTGGGACGAACGAAGCCGGGTTGAACCGGGTGCAGTGGAACCTGCGCACCGATCCGCCTCCACGTCCGCCCGGTGGCGGTGGTTTTGGTGGTGGTGGCGGTGGTGGCGGCGGTGGTGGCGGTGGCGGCGGCTTTGGCGGCCTCTTCAACCAGGGACTGCCCCTCGAAGCCGGCACCTACAACCTGAAGCTGACCGTTGGCGGCAAGGATTACACGACGAAGATCGTGATCGAAAACGATCCCGGTCTGTAAAATATTTAGCTGCGGATTACACGGACCACCCTGTAATCCGCGGTTAAATTATTCTCGCGATCACGCACTTCAAGTAATAAGTCTCCGGCATCCCGATCAGCACCGGATGATCCGTGGCCTGCGTGCGCTTCTCCATGATCTGCACGCGCCGGTGCGCGTCGATCGCCGCCTGCGCGAGTATCTCGAGAAACAACTCTTCTGAAACGTGATAAGAGCACGTGCACGTTATCAGCACGCCGCCCGCATTCAACAACTTCAACGCGCGCAAATTGATCTCTTTGTAACCTCGAATCGCCGCCCTCAGGCTCGCGCGGTTTTTCGCGAACGCGGGCGGGTCCAACACGATCACGTCGAAATGCTGGCCTACCGCTTCCATGTCACGCAACGCGTCGAACACGTTCGCTTCGCGAAACTCAACGTTACTGAATCCGTTAAGCTCCGCATTTCGCTGCGCGGCGGCAACAGCCTCACTCGAGATATCGATGCCGATCACCTTTTCGCAAACGGGAGTGAGGTGCAACGCGAAAGCGCCGTTGAAGGTGAAGCAATCGAGTGCGCGTGTGGCGTTGGTCGTCCGCGCCGCGGCGCGTGCGGCAAGACGGTTCTCGCGTTGGTCCAGAAACGATCCGGTTTTCTGTCCGCCCAAAGGCTCGACGATAAACCGCAGCCCGTGCTGTAAGATCTCCAACTCTGCCGGCGCTTCTCCGTAAACAGTGGCGGCAATCAGTGGCAAACCTTCGAGCTCGCGAACGCGCGCGTCGTTGCGTTCGATCACCGCGCGCGGGTTGAACTCCTCGACGAGTAACTCTGTCAACGTCGACTTAATCGCATCCGTGCCTTGCGACAATGTCTGCATCACGAGCACGTCAGCATAACGATCGACGATCAGCGACGGCAGCAGATCTCCTTCCGAGTAAATGAGGCGGTAGGCATTCGTCTCCGCTGAGATGTGTCTCCTGCCGGCCGCGTCGCGGATTTTGCGCCGCCACCAGTCGCTGTCGATCTCTTCGCGACTCTGAGTCAGAAACCGGAGCGCGATCTGTGAGGCATCGCTAAACAACGCTTGTCCAAGGTAATTGCCGCGGTCGTCTTTGACAGTCACCACGGACCCGCCTGCAGCATCAACCGCCACCACGTCGCTGCGGTAGATCCACAGGTGCCCCTGCCTCACGCGATCCGCGCCTTTTTTGTTGACCCTCGCCCTGCTCATTCGAATCGTGCCGATCCTAAAAAATGATGTAATCCCGTGAGATTAATTCTGTCAATTGCGCTATCCTAGTTCGCGAAGATGGTGACCAAAACAAAAGACGTTCCAGTCGACTTCAATCCCTACAACACGCGCGCAATTGACTATGAAAAAGACCTTGGCGCGCCGGGTGAGTTTCCGTACACGCGCGGCATCTACAAAAACATGTATCGCGGGCGTCTCTGGACCATGCGCCAGTACGCCGGCTACGCCACGGCGGAAGAATCAAACGCTCGCTACAAATATCTGCTCGCGCAGGGCACGACCGGTCTCTCGGTCGCCTTCGATTTGCCGACGCAGATTGGGTTGGACTCGGACGATCCACTGGCCGTCGGCGAAGTCGGTAAAGTCGGCGTTGCGATCGACTCACTCGAAGACATGGAGCGCTTGTTCGCGGGAATTCCGCTCGATGAAGTTTCGACGTCAATGACGATCAATGCGACGGCGGCGATATTGTTATCGTTGTATCTCGCGGTCGCTCGCAAGCAGAACGTTCCGTTCCATAAAGTCAGAGGCACGCTGCAAAACGACATTCTCAAAGAGTACATCGCTCGCGGCACTTACATTTATCCACCTGCTCCATCGCTGCGTCTCGTCACCGACATTTTCGCTTACTGCGCGCGCGAAGTGCCAAACTGGAACACGATCTCGATCAGCGGTTACCACATTCGTGAGGCGGGCTCGACAGCCGTGCAGGAAGTTGCTTTCACGCTCGCAGACGGAATCACGTACGTCGAAGCAGCACTCGAGGCGGGACTCGAGATCGACGACTTCGCTCCGCGCATCTCGTTTTTCTTCAACTCGCACAACAACCTGCTCGAGGAGATCGCGAAGTTTCGCGCCGCGCGACGTTTGTGGGCGCGCACGATGCGCGATCGTTTCAAAGCGCGCGATCCGCGTTCGCTCATGCTGAGGTTTCACACGCAGACTGCCGGCTCGTCACTCACCGCGCAACAACCCGAGGTCAACGTCGTGCGCACTACGATCCAGGCATTGGCGGCGGTCCTCGGCGGCACCCAGTCGTTGCACACCAACTCGATGGATGAAGCGCTCGCTTTGCCGACCGAGTCGGCCGCGCGCGTTGCGTTGCGGACGCAGCAGGTAATTGCTTACGAGTCGGGAGTGGCGGAAACCGCAGATCCGCTGGCGGGTTCATACGCGATCGAACATTTAACTGACGAGATCGAAGAGGGCGCGCTCGAGTATCTGAAAAAAATTGAAGCGATGGGCGGAATGCTGCGTGCTATTGAAGTGGGCTACGTGCAGCGCGAGATTCAGGAGTCGGCTTACCAGTACCAGCGAGCGATCGAGACGCAGGAACAGGTTGTTGTCGGCATGAATCGGTTTCAACTCGAAGCCGAAGCGCCGGTGAACGTCTTGCGGATCGATCCCGCGCTCGAACAGGCGCAAATCGAGCGCGTGAGAGCGTTGCGCGAGCGCCGTGATGCAAACGCGGCGATGGCCGCACTGAACAAACTCGAGCAAGCAGCAGGGACTACTGAAAACCTGTTGCCTCACATTCTCGAATGCGTCGAGGCGTACGCCACTGTTGGCGAGATCAGCAATACCCTGCGGCGCGTTTGGGGTGAGTATCGAGAGACGTCAACCGTGTAGACGGCATTACAGGATTTTCAAGATGAACAGACGGACCTTCATCAGGAATTTAGGCTTCAGCGTTGCGGCGCTGGGTTTTGGCGTGCCCGCGATCGCGCGCAAACCGTTTTCATACTTCTCGATCACGATGGACGACTTCAACTGGGCCAACGCGGTCAAACTCACCGCAGCGGAACGCAACCAGTCGATTCTCGACACCCTGCAAGCCAACTCAATCAAAGCCGCCCTCTTCGTCGTCGGTCGCAACATCGACAGCGATGAAGGCAAGCAACTCCTTTCCACCTGGGACAAGGCCGGCCACTTGATCGGCAACCACAGCTATTCCCATCGCAACTACAACGCTCCCGAAACCACCGTAAAAGATTACGAAGAGGACATACTTCGAGCCGAGGCTTTGCTGAAAGACTTTCCGCGATTCAGAAAGTACTTCCGGTTCCCGATGCTCAAGGAAGGAGACACGGTAGTAAAACGCGACGCGATGAGATCGTTTCTCGCGCAACACGGCTATCGCGTCGGTCACGTCTCGATCGACAATTCCGATTGGGCCATCGACCAGCGGCTGACCGCGCGTTTGAAGAAAGATCCGAACGCTGACGTAAAGCCGTATCGCGATTTTTATCTCGAGCACATGTGGGCGCGTTCGCTGTATTACGACAACCTCGCGCGAAACGTGCTCGGCCGGCCCGTGAAGCACACGGTGCTGGTCCACTTCAATCTCCTGAACGGTCTCTTCCTCGGCGATCTGCTCTCGATGTACAAAGCAAACGGTTGGCGACCGATTGATGCTGAAGAAGCGTTCACGGATCCGGTGTTTTCAGCCAAACCGAAAGTTGTTCCGGCAGGCGAGAGCATCGTCTGGTCAATAGCGAAGGAGAAGGGAGCGATAGCGAAGTCGTTGCGCTATCCCGCCGAGGACGGCGATTATGAGAACGCAAGGATGGACAAACTCGGACTATGAAGAAGCTAATCTCATTGCTCGTAGGCACCTTAATAATCGGCGCGCCTGCGGTCCACGCTCAAAGCTCTGATGTGTCCTGGAGCTTGTACACAATTAAGGGGGAGCAATTCTCAGTCGCCTTACCGGCTCTTCCTGCGGTACAGACCACCAAAGAAATTCGACCTGAGAAAGATCGCAAGCGACACGTCCTCAAGACATCCGCCAGCGGAGTCGTTTACATCATTCATGTGGTTGAGAACCCGAAGCCCCGAGTGTCTTTAGAAGCCTTTATCCAGGAACAAGCGAGGGTTAATTCCCTCGAGAAGCTTACTGCCGAAGGCGATGCCACTGTCGACGGCGTTACTGGCAAAGTTTTTATTTATCCTGATCGGAAGGGCGTGGTGGAATTTTTTGCGACCGAAGATCGGCTTTATGACTTTCGTGCCTACGGTGCTCCTGTAGACGATGCGAAAATCAAGACGTTTTTTCAGTATTTAGCGCTGAAAAAGAGGAAAGGGAATATTAAGGTTTCTGAGAAGGTCCAAGCCGGATCTTTCGATCTTGAGGCTGACAACACTTTCAAGGGAAAGGACGTTGATACCAAAGCCCGTCTTCTCAAAAAACCGGAACCCACTTACACCGAGTGGGCCAAAAGCGAACAGAGCGAGGGCACAGTAATTTTAAAATGCGTTTTTGCAGCCGACGGAACCGTGACCAATATTCGAGTCGTCCAGGGTTTACCCTATGGACTGACCGAGAGAGCTATCGACGTCGCACGTAAGATTAAGTTCGTGCCCGCCATGAAGGATGGAAAACCCGTCTCAATGTGGATGACGCTCGAATACAACTTCAGTCTCAACTGAACACTGATGGCCCACCTGCTCGAAGTCAGAAATCTTCAAACACACTTCCCCACACGGGCCGGACTCGTACGCGCGGTGGATGGAGTCGATTTTTATCTCGATCGTGGAGAGCTGCTCGGACTCGTCGGTGAATCGGGTTGTGGCAAGTCGATCACGGCGCTCTCAATCATGCGTCTCGTCGCGCCTCCGGGAAAGATCGTCAGCGGTGAAATACTTTTCGACGGTAAAGACTTGCTTAAACTCTCCGACGCCGAGATGCGCGAGATGCGTGGCGACGACATCGCCATGATCTTTCAGGATCCCATGACGTCGCTCAATCCCGTCTTCACAGTAGGCGAACAGATTGCCGAAGCGCTGCGACTGCATCGCAAGATGTCGCGCAGCGAAGCGCGCCAGGCGACGATTGAAGCGATGCGCGAAGTCGCGATTCCGGATCCGGCGCGCCGCGTCAACGATTACCCGCATCAACTCTCCGGAGGCATGCGACAGCGCGTGATGATCGCGATGGCGCTCGCGTGTAATCCGAAGCTGTTGATTGCAGACGAGCCGACAACCGCGCTAGACGTGACTATCCAGGCGCAGATTCTCGAGTTACTCGACGATCTTCGAAAGCAGCGAGACCTTGCTGTGCTCTTGATCACTCACGATCTCGGCGTCGTGGCGGAAGTCGCGGATCGCGTCGCAGTGATGTACACGGGGCGGATAGTTGAAGAGTCGCCGGTCGACGAGCTGTTTGCGCGACCCAAGCATCCTTACACGGAAGGACTGCTGCGTTCTGTGCCAAAACTCACGAGCACGCAGGTTGTGCAAAAGGAACGGCTCGAAACGATCGAAGGCGTCGTGCCAAAACCCACTGATTTGCCGCCGGGTTGTCACTTCGCTCCGCGCTGTCCGCACCGCATGCCGCGTTGCACTGAAGGATACATTCCGCTTTACCAGCTCGAAGGCAGTGTTCAAGTACGCTGTGTGCTTTACGATCTCGCTGCGGCAGTGGCGGCGGACCGCGAAGGAGTTCATGAGCGCTCAAGTTGAAACAAACCATCAGCCATCGCTGCCGGCAGAGATGCGCGAGACGCTCGTCAGCGTTCGTGGCCTCGTAAAACATTTTCCGGTCGAAGGCTCCGACGACGTGGTGCGTGCGGTTGACGGTGTGTCGTTTGAAATCTTTGCGGGTGAGACGTTGGGTCTCGTTGGCGAGTCAGGCTGCGGCAAGTCCACGGTCGGACGCTGCTTGCTGCGTTTGATTGAACCCACTGCGGGGGAGATCTACTTTCAGGGCCGCGACATACTCTCGCTCAACAAGAAAGAGCTGCGCGAGATCCGGCGTGAGATGCAGATCATCTTCCAGGATCCGTACGCGTCACTTAACCCGCGCATGAAAATTGGCGACATCGTCGCCGAGCCGCTGATCATTCATAACCAGGGCACGAAGAGTGAGCGCCGCGATCGCGTCGCGCAACTGTTGCGACGTGTAGGACTCGATCCTGATTACATGAATCGTTACGCGCACGAGTTCTCAGGCGGGCAACGCCAGCGTATCGGCGTGGCGCGAAGCCTCGCGCTCAATCCAAAACTGATCGTGGCGGACGAGCCGGTGTCTGCGCTTGATGTTTCAGTGCAGGCGCAGGTCGTCAATCTGCTTCAGGAACTTCAGGAAGAGTTCAAGCTCACTTACCTGTTCATCTCGCACGGACTCGCGGTTGTCGAGCATATTTCAACTCGCGTCGCCGTAATGTACCTGGGCCGGATCGTGGAAATTGCAAGCGCCGAGGAGTTGTATGCGCAACCACTTCATCCCTACACGCAGGCTCTGTTGTCTGCCATACCGGTTCCCGATCCGAAGCAGAAGCGAAGACGAATCATTTTGCAGGGTGATGTTCCGACGCCGATAAATCCGCCGTCCGGTTGCCGGTTCCGAACGCGTTGTCCGCTCGCGATCGAAGACTGCGCGCACATCGATCCGGAGTTGCGGGAGGTGTCGCCCGGCCACCATGTCGCATGCATTCGCGTCCCGGGTTGGGGCCACAAAGATGCACAGAATGAGTCCTGAGCTCTTTTGGACCAACTGAAACCTTGCGCCGCGCGATGCCGTAACAAGGTACACAAACTTCCCCGAGGAGACTAAATCCATGAGTGCTCCAAACGAGCAAAGCTTCCAGGCACCGCCGCCACCGCCAGACTCGGCGCCGCGCGCTCCGCGACCTACTAAACTACTGCCAATCGCAATCGGCGTGATTGTTCTTGGAGTCATCGTCCTTGTTGGGGGGATTGCGAAGTTCATTCCCGGCGGGATTGGAACCGGCGGCGCTATTTGTTTCGCCGGTGTTTTGTTACTGGCGTTGAGTTTTGTTCGGCTGCCAGTGATTGCGGAGAAGGAGCAGCCTCTTTCGTTCATTGAAAAGGTGACGGGAATCTTCTACGCACCCTCAACTGTATTTCGCAATCTGCGGGAATACCCACACTGGGTCGGAGCTTACGTCGTCATCGCCCTGCTCGCCGCGATATATTCGTTTTCATTTGTGCAAAGGATCACGCCCGAGCGCATCGTCGAGCATACAACGCAAAAGCTCGCGGAGATGGGGCCGCCGTTTGCGCCGCCACCCGAGCGTATCGAGGCAATGAAAAACACTCAGTTGGAATCGTTGAAGAACCCGGTGCAACGCATAGGCGGCGTCGTAAGACAATTCGTGGGCCTGTTCGTAGTCGGCACGATCCTGGCGGCGCTGTCACTGCTCGGCATTCTCGCGTTTGGTGGGAGAATTAATTTCTGGCAGGCACTCGCAGTCACTTTTTATTCGCTACTGCCGGTGGTCGCGATTCAAAAACTGCTCGGGCTGGCGATTCTCTACCTGAAATCGCCGGAAGACTTACATCCGATTCTCAATCAGGAAACCACGCTACAGGACAATCTCGGGATCTTGCTTTCGCCGGCAGATCATCCCGTGTTGTTCGTGATGGCAAGCTTCATCGGTCTCACGTCTTTTTACGGGCTGTGGTTACGCGCCAAGGGACTGCATTACGGCGCAACGAAGGCGAGTAAAAGCGCCGGGTGGGGTGTCGCGATAACTCTGTGGGTGTTACTACTTGTGCTGGCGACAATCTTTACAGCATTGTTCCCAGGCTTCATCTCTTAACCACGGATCATCCGTGGTTCCTTACTCGTAGCGGAGTGACTCGATAGGATCGAGGCGCGCGGCTTTCCATGCCGGCCAGAGCCCGAAGATCAATCCGATACCCACACTCGCGATTAGACCACCGATCGGCGCCCAGAGCGGCACGTAGGACGGAAGCAGCAGGCGCAGCAACAGCGTCAGTCCCCAGCCGATCGACAGGCCCACGATGCCGCCGAGTCCGGTGAGCGTGGCGGCTTCGATCAGAAACTGCCACATGATGTCGCTCTTTTTCGCGCCGATGGCTTTGCGCACGCCGATTTCGCGCGTGCGCTCAGTTACCGAGACGAGCATGATGTTCATCACACCGATTCCGCCAACCATCAGACCAACAGAAGAGATGACCACCATCGCGATCGCCAGACCACCGGTGATTGATCGGAAATTGTCGAGGATGCTTTCCGACGTTTCCATGCCGAAGTTGTCGTTCGCGGCGAATGGCACCTGACGGCGCACGCGCAGCAGATCGCGCACCTGGTCCTTCGCCTCGTCCATCATGCCGGGCCGCGCGACTGCGAGAATGTAGATGTCGTCCGCGTTCGGCTTCAGTTTTTGCGCCACGGTGAAGGGCACGTAAATGACGTTGTTCTGATCGTCACTGCCGCCGCCGATGAGAAACTGTTCGCGTTTGTCGAGCACGCCGACAACGCGAAACTCCTGCGTTCCGATCTTGATCGTTTGGCCCACCGGCGAGCCTATTTTGAAAAAGTCGTCCGCAACTTTCGAACCCACTACACAAACTTCCTGGTTGGTATCGTTCTCGGTTTGAGTAAAGAAGCGGCCTTCGGAAATTACCTGCGTCCCGGCTTTTTCAAACTCCGGCAGGGTTCCCTGGAGCGCCACCTGCGCCGACGTCTTACCTCCGCCCGAAACCATCAGTTTGCCGCCAAAGAAGTAGTTGGTGATATCAAGAAACGGCACTGACAACTCAACCGCCGGCAGCGACTGGAGCGCGACCGCATCGTCGTAAGTCAACTCCTTGCGCATTCGCTCTTCGCGCGACATGCGGCCGATGTGAATGCCCGGATTGTATTTGCTGATGTAGATCGAACGCGTGCCGAACGATTCGACTTCGCGTTTCACCGACACGTCGATGCCGCTGATGATCGACGCGATCAGCATCACCGTGATGATACCGATGACGACGCCGAAGACCGTCAGGAACGAGCGCAGCTTGTTGCTGCGCAACGTTGCGAGGGCCATCTTGAGGTTTTCGTAAATGTCGCTTCGTAGAATACGCAT
>DASSEB010000251.1:0-24614 GCA_035696765.1 Pyrinomonadaceae bacterium
TTTAGTTTTAACTTTGCCTCCGTTGTCGTTGAACTGCTCCCAGAACGGCATCCAGACCATGCTGGCAGTGAAGTCTTTGAAACGTGGGGCTTTGCTGAAACCGGCAATGTGGTCGGCATGGCGGTGAGTCATGATCACCAGCGCGAGGTGGCCATTCGTCGTTTCGAACATGTCTTCGACGGCTTCGGTGATTGAACCAATATCTCCGGTGCCCGAAGTTCCCTTGAACACTCCGCAATCGATCAGGATGAATTGATCGCCGGAAGATGTGGGCACAGTGACGAGGAAGAAGTCGCCAAAACCAACGCGGTACATGCGCACGCGCAGGCTCTTGGATTTGCCAGATTTGGTTGCTTTCCGCGCTTTTTTCTTGCCGGCAGTTTTTGTTGATTTTCGTGTAGTCATCTCAGAACCCCGAATGCAGCATGTTGAAATCTAATTGGAACCGTTTCGGATCTTTTCCTTCCAACAGTCCTTCACGTAAGTTGAAACTCCGTTGGCGGCGCTGGCGGCGTTCGCCGTATGGTCCATCAAGCCGTCTTCGAATCAGGTACCGGATTTGTCCGGGACCGTAGTTGCCGTTTTTGAGTGGCGGCTTGGTAATGAGCAGCGTCGATCCGCTGCGCATCGGAAACGTTCCCAACTCCGGCTTCTTCGGGTCGTAGGGAATGTCAGCCGTCTGGGCCATCTCGACCACCATGTCCACACGCATACGGCCATCAGGAGTGAGGCGAAAAGCAGGATGAAAAGATGGGACGGAGATGTATTTTCCGGGCCTGAAACCGAGCCGGACAGCGTTGTCCTGAGCATACTTTCGCAAGAGCTCGCCGTTATGATTTTTTTCCTCACTCGTAAGACCATTCGGATCTCCAAAAATCAGGTCTTTGAACTCCGGAAATTGATCTTCCGGCGCCACTGGCGACCAACAGAGTGAGTCTTCAGAGAAGTATTGGGCGTCCTCAGGCAGAATGCCGCGCAAACGGAACGCCTGCATGAAGGCGTCCCGTACTCCTAAAGGATCAGCCGGATGGTTATCGCGATCCGCCGTGATAAGCGCGCGCAGGTAGTCGCCGAAATTGATGTCTACTGCGGGACAGTAATCGATGGCGCGCACGCAGATCTTGAAGAGTATGCGCGCGGTCTTGCTGGCGGCTTTGGCGAGCAGGTTTGCGAATGGACCAGACACTTCAGTCGTGTGTAAGTTGCCGGCAGCGCGGTACAAACGAAACAGGTCGGCGGTCTGTCGCAGGTAAACTGTGAAGTAAGCATCGAAGATTGCGGCGACGAGGATAGCGCCGCGTTCATGCGGTTCAAGACTCGGATCCTTCATCTTGTTTGGATCAGGCAGTTCACTCAATGCAGAGCGCAAGGCCGTCCCGCTTCCCCGTGCCTCGCCAAACTGCTGGGCCAGTCCGATTAACGGGTTATCTTGTAGTTTTTGGGCCTGAATTACCGGATTGCCTTCAGACGTGGCATCAGGTTCAAGGTGGTATTGATAGAGTTTGCCGCCTGTTTTTTCGATCGTATCGAGCAGGGCTTCCTTGTGCGAGAAGTGTCGAAACAGCGCGACGATATCGGCGAACGCCTCGTGAAACGCGGCTACGTCGGAGCTGGTTCGTTCGGAGAAGTAAGTGCGAATGCCGTCGAGTATTGCGTGCGTGACTTCATGGACGATGATGTCATGCGAGAGGCAGGTGAAGACTGTCTGGCCCGGAAGATTGCGTCCCGGATCCAACGTGCTCGCGCGAAAGTAACCAAACAGAATTCCTTTTGCCGCGGGAGAATAAGCCGCGTTGGCGGAGACCATTGCGTGCGGATATAAATTCAGCCGGTAGATATCTCCGTCGCGCTTGCCTGGAGCTATTTTGCCGTTGGCGTCAGGTATTCGCTCCTCGAGACGCCAGCGAATACGTCTTCCCAGTGCCGCTTCGAAGTTTTGGATAGTCTCAGTCGCGACTGCGTAGACCATCTGCTGGTGAAAGCGCGGATCGGACTCTGTAGGAGCGAGTCCGGAACGAATCAGGATACTTGGATCATCGAGATCGACGGGCCGGTAGAATCGCTTGTTCTCGCCATCGTAGTCGATGACGGCGATGCGCTCGCCGATGGGTCCGGGAAGGAGTTTTTCGTACTTCACTTCGAGTGTCATTTCGTTGCCGAAGAACTTCCCGTGGCTGGGATCGAAGGCGTAGCACTTTAGCGGGCGTGTCTCGGGAGTGGGGATCTCGATAATGTCAGACAGCAAACTACTCTTGCTGTTTCGAGATTTGGTGGCGCTTGCCTGATTGCCGTTTCGTCGTTGGGCCGTTTTCCCGTTTCTCTTTGGCATGTTTGGTCCTTCCCAGGGATATGGAAGTGTGGTGCGCTGAGTCGTATCTGATCTTTATCCGAAAAACCGCCAGGACATTTCCGGTTCTACAATAGATGGGAGGAAACGCTGGTTTTGTCAGGCAGAAATTATCTCAAGTAGCGGTTAGAAGTCGATAGTTTTTTGAAATCAGGGCCTGCCGGCTGAGATCAGAAACGGTTCCACGCGAAGCAGAATTCAACTTAGGGTGTTCCTTTCACACCAACTTTTGCGCGTTAGCTCGTGAAGAAGCGTCGAACGCGCGCTCCTCCGATCACTCTCTTCAACCGCCAGGAGGTTCTATGTTCCGTCCAATCGAACCCGTCCCCTCATCTCCTAAATTACTCACTCGAAAGTCACTCCGCTTCATACTTCTGAGTTTGCTGCTATTGCTTAAACCAGCGGCGATAACCCTCGCTTACGATGTCGCCGAGCAGCCGCGGGTCCTCGAACTCGACAAGCCCATTGAACGAGACCTTAACGGCGGTGAAAGCCACTCCTATCAGCTCAGCCTCTTAGCTGGTCAATACGTTCGCTTGTTCGCCGATCAGCGCGGCATAAACGTAGCGTTAGCGGCGTTCAATCCCGAGGGCAAGAAGATTGTCGAGGCCGACGGATTTTCAATGGGGAACGCGGAACGCATCATGTTCATCGCAGAAACTTCCGGTACTTACCGGGTGGAAGTTCGATCACCGGATCCGACCGCTCACAAAGGTAATTACGAGCTCACGATTCGCTCTTTGCGAGCCGCGACCGAGCAAGACAAAAGCCACGTCATTTGCGACAGTCTGATGTACGAGGGCCTCTTAATCGAGCAGCAACCGACAACAGAATCCTTCAAGAAGGCTATCGAGAAATTCCAGCAATCAATCCCGTTCTGCCAGGCCGCCAAAGAACCCTCATGGGAAGCCACCGACCTCTACCTGCTTGTGGGTGCTTATACTTTTCTACGCGACAAGCAGAAGGCCCTGGACTTCGCGAATCAGGCGCTGCCTATCGCGGAGGCCGCTGTCAACCAGCCAGGCGAGGAGGATCGACGCCTTGGAATCAAGGTCAAAGCAAATACGTTTCTTTATATTGCCGGAATCCACAGCGAATTCGGGGATCGAAAGCAAGCCCTCGAAAACTTGATGAAAGCCCTCCCACTCAGCAGGTCGATTGAGGACCCGGTCGGCGAGGTTAGCGCGCTCACCAGCATGGGCACGGCTTACAACGACATCGGCGACTACGCCAGGGCACTCGATAGTTATAACCAGTCGCTTGTGATCACCAGGAAGCTGGGCGATCGAGGAGTCGAGGGCAACCTCCTGAATAACATCTGTGCGGTCAGCAGTCGTCTGGGCGACTATAAACACGCAATGGAGTTTTGCACTCAAGCGCTTTCGATCAGGCGCGAACATAAATTCCAGTTGGGCGAAGCGACTACGCTCAACAATATCGGAAATATCTATTCGGATTCAGGGGAGTATCAGAAGGCCCTCGATTTCTACATCCAGGCGAAGGACCTTTACAAGGTGGCGGGCACCCCTCAGGCCCAGGCTGTCACACTCAATAACATCGCATTTCTCTACGCGCTCATGGGGGACTACGAAAAGGCGATTAACGTTTACAGCGAAGCACTGGAGATCTTCCGCACTGTACATGATCAGTATCGCGAGGCACACGTCCTCGGCAATATTGCAGCTACCTATGGCAAGTTGAAAGAGTTTCGCAAGGCACTGGAGATCAATGAGCAGGCGCTCGCTCTTCAGCGCGTCGTGGGTAATCGAGCAAGCGAGGCAAACGCTCTAACTAACATCGCTGATTGCTATTCGAATCTGGGAGAGAAGCAGAAGGCGCTGGAGTATCTTAATCAGTCGCTTGCACTTCATCGCACCATCGGCGATCCGCGTACACTCGCAAAGACGCTCAGAAGCCTTGGCGCGCTGTATCTCGACTTGGGCCAGCATCCGAAAGCGCTTGACTATTTCAACGAAGCGCTCGAACTCACTCGGGCCATCGGCGACCGCAACGCCGACGCCGCGACGCTTTCTTACCTTGCTCGCCTGGAGCGTGATCGCGGCGATCTTGTTCAGTCAAGAAAACGGATCGAAGAATCGCTCGCCGCTATCGAGTCGTTGCGCGTTAGCGTCAAGAGCCAACAACTGCGCGCCTCGTTGGTGGCGTCAGTGCGGAAGTATTACGAGTTCGAGATAGACGTTTTGATGCGTCTTCATCAGCAACACCCGTCAGAAGGGTTTGACGCCGCCGCCCTCGCAGCAAGCGAAAAAAGCCGTGCGCGATCTTTACTCGAGATGCTCGCTGAAGCAAATGCCGAGATTCGCCAGGGCGTCGATCCTCAGCTCCTGGAGCGCGAACGATACTTGCGCGTCGTGATAGCCGACAAAGCAGAACGTCAAACTCGCCTGCTCAGCAGCAAGCACACGGACGAGCAAGCGAAGGTCGCGGCGACGGAAATCGATTCACTCACAACTGAGTACGAGCAGGTCGTGGCGCGTATCCGCGAAACAAGTCCTCGATATGCCGGATTGACGCAACCTTTGCCGCTTGACCTCAAGCAGATCCAGACCGAAGTGCTCGACAGTGACACTGTGCTGCTTGAATACGCGTTGGGTGAGGAGCGAAGTTTTTTATGGGCCGTCACTCAGAATTCGATCAACAGTTTCGAACTGCAAAAGCGAGAGGTGTTGGAGGCAGCGGCACGACGTCTTTATGAGGTGTTGACTGAACGCAATCGGCTCGTGAAAAACGAAACGCCGGAGCAAAGGCGTTTGCGCCTCGAGCGGAGTGACGCAGAATACGCGAGCGCGGCAAGAGCGCTCAGTGACTTGCTGCTGCAACCTGTTGCTTCAGAGTTGGGAACGAAGCGCTTGCTAATCGTGGGCGAAGGTCTGTTGCAATACGTGCCATTCGGAGGACTGCCGGCTCCAATGGCGAACAAAGGCGATCTCTCGACAACTTATCGTCCCCTCGTCGTTGAGCATGAAATCATCAATCTGCCGTCAGCCTCGGTGATGGACGTGCTCAGGCGAGAGACGACAGGACGCAAGCCTGCTCCGAAAACGCTGGCTGTGCTGGCCGATCCCGTTTTTCAAAATGACGATCCGCGAATCGCAGCAGTGAAGAACCATTCAGTAACGCATCAAGGCGCGTTACCCAGTGACGTCTCCAGGTCGGCCAGAGATGCGGGATTGGACGGCTTCGTCCGGTTGCGTTTCACGCGACAGGAGGCTGATGAAATCGCTAAGTTCGCAAGTTCTGAAAAACGGCTCGAGGCGCTTGATTTCGTTGCCAGTCGTGCAACAGCTACGAGTCCGGAACTGGGCCAATACCGGATCCTGCACTTCGCCACACACGGACTCATCAACAATCAAAACCCCGAGTTATCGGGAATGGTCTTGTCGCTGGTAGATGAAAAAGGCCAGCCGCAAAACGGCTTCCTGCGACTCTACGAAATCTACAATCTCAAGCTCGGCGCGGATCTCGTCGTGCTGAGCGCTTGTCAAACTGCCCTCGGTAAAGAGGTCCAGGGCGAAGGGCTTAACGGGTTAGCGCGCGGGTTTATGTATGCGGGCGCCCCACGCGTCGTTGCGAGCCTTTGGCAGGTTGACGATCGGGCGACAGCGCAACTGATGAAACGATTCTACGAGGAGATGCTTGGTCACGGGCTGCGACCCGCCGCCGCGCTCCGGGCTGCACAGGTTTCAATGCAGAGCGACAAACGTTGGGCCTCCCCGCATTTCTGGGCGGGGTTCACGCTACAGGGAGAATGGAAGTAGCAAGTGGGCTTCGCCTCAAAAGTATTTCAGCCACAAAGAAGCACAAAAAGCACAGAAGGACACTACGCAATATCGATGTCAGGATAGTTGGTCAGTGCTCGAGATGATAAGGCACGCTGGTCACAATTACGCCTCTCTTAAAAAGTAACGAGCC
Source organism: Pyrinomonadaceae bacterium (assembly GCA_035696765.1). Taxonomy (GTDB): domain Bacteria; phylum Acidobacteriota; class Blastocatellia; order Pyrinomonadales; family Pyrinomonadaceae; genus PSRF01. The sequence goes on from DASSEB010000251.1 coordinate 6,281, forward strand.
TTTTAATAATAGCGAGCTTTGATTGTGCAAGATGTGCTGCCACCACTTGGCGGGAATAAACTCCGGGAGAACAACTGTAATCATGTCGTCGCCATTCTGTCGAGCCAACCGGTGGATGTAGCGTATCAACGGGCGAGTCAACTCACGATAGGGAGACGGTAACACGACGAGTTGTATGCCGGCGCTCCAGTGTTCCCACTTCTCTTTCAGCTTTGCGGTCGCTTCTTCTTCGAAATCCACGTAAACGGCTTCTACTCTTTCCGGAGCGATTGACCGTGCATATTCCAAGGCGCAAACGACCCCGCGGTGAATGCCTGAGATTGGTACGATGACTCTATGCTTTATGGGCCGCAACGCTTCTAATCCGTCGACCGAGAGCTGCTTGGCTACCATGACGTAATGATTATGGATTGTTTTGAATAACAGGACGAGAAGAGGGATCACAACAACAACAATCCATGCGCCATGAATGAATTTCGTAGCAATAAAGACACAGAGAACTATAAACGTCGCTACCGCGCCGAGCGCGTTTATGACGATTGACTTCTTCCAATTCGACGGTGCTGTTACTTCATCCGTAACAAAATACGATCGGTGGATCTCTTCATTCTCCAGCTCGATATCGGGCAAGGCTTGCGGGCCATCGTGAGTGTCCGTTTTCCCCGGAGCAGTTTGGTGCGGCAGCGTGCCCGTATCTGACTTGCTCACGCGCAGCTTGGCCCTTTCGCGTAGCCAATGCACCACCATTCCTGATTGTGACAGCGTGAACGAAAGGAAAACCCCTACAGCATAGAGCGGGATCAATCGCGAGGTATCGCCGCCGAAAAACATCACCAGCAATCCAGAAAAGACCGCAAGTATAACGATGCCGTTTGAGAAAACGAGGCGATCACCGCGATTCGCAAATTGCCTGGGTAGGAAGCGATCTCGCGCTAACAAACTAGATAATCGCGGAAAGTCAGCAAAGGCAGTATTGGCCGCAAGCACCAGGATTGCCGCGGTCGCGGCTTGGACCACGTAATAGAACCATGCGAATGGACCTGTGAACATGATCCGGGCAAACTGCGAGATTACAGTTTCACTCTGTTTAGGATGGACGTGATACAAATACGCCATGATGCTGGTGCCAAGAAACATCGTGGTTAAAAGCAACGCCATCCAGACCAAAGTCGTGGCCGCATTGCGTGCCTCTGGTTTCTTGAAAGCCTGCACACCGTTTGAGATTGCTTCTATGCCAGTGAGAGCTGCGCAACCATTGGAAAACGCGCCCAGCAAGAGGAACATCGTTAAGGGCTGGAGACTGTAACCTTCCGCGGTTTTTAACTCCTGTTCCGTAGGAACTGGAGCTGCGCCACCATAGACAAAGTAGTGAAAGAACCCGAACCCGACCATGAATAAAAAACTGACAACGAAAACGTACGTTGGCACTGCGAACAGTGCTCCCGACTCGCGCACACCGCGAAGGTTTGCAGTTGCGATGAAGGCAATGAAGATGAGGCACAATAGTACTCTGTGATCGTCCAACCATTGATAACGTGTTCCCTGAACCGCAGATGTGATAGCCGCAACACCCGCAGCGATAGAAACAGAAACTGTCAGTACGTAGTCGACCAGAAGTGATGCGCCCGCGATCAACCCTGGTGTAGTGCCGAGATTCTCTTTGGCGACGATGTACGCGCCACCGCCCGAAGGATAAGCGTGAATGGTTTGGCGGTAACTGGTGGCAACTATTCCCAGCAGTACAGCAATTCCAATGGAAACTGGTACGACGTAACTAAAGGAACCGCTGTTTGTAGCAGCCGCAGCTACTGCAAGAACCAACAGAATTTCTTCCGTAGCATAAGCGGTTGATGAAAGCGCATCAGAGGAAAAGACCGCTAGCGCCGTTTTCTTTGTGAGCCGCTCATGCACCGCTTGCTCGGTTCTCAGAGCCCTGCCAACAAGTAAACGTTTGATAGCGGTTGCCATCTATTTACCTTCTGCTTTCCATCGGGCGGCAATGAGAAGTTTGTCGGGATCGAGATTCCTCAGAGGGAGCTCCCTTGTTGGTGGCAATGATGAGGAGCTTTGATGTTAAATTCATCACTCAATCACCTCGCGATTACCATCGTTTGAGGCGTCGAGGGGGACAACCTGTACCGTCGCGTCACGAACTTCATCAAGAAAGCGATTGATAATCGAACCGTGCAGTAATATGTCCCAGCGCGAGCGGGCCGTCTGACCAAAAACGACGTGGGTGATTCCCTGCCGACGCGCGAAATCAATTAGCGCATCCGCCACGTTGCGGGCCTTCAGTTTCTCAACGCGTGCGCCGAGTTGCTGGGCAAACTGGATGTTCTCCTGTAGTGCGGCGTAGTCTTGCGGCTTGATTCGGCCCATCTCCTCGCGCGGCGTCTCGACGTACACGGCATACCAATCGGAAGCGAGACGGCCCGCAATTCGAGAACCCGTCCGCAGCAGTTTCTTAGCACTGCCGCGGGAGGCCATCGCCACCATCACCTTTTCAGGGATAACGGCCTGGACCAAACCTTCACGCTCGCGGTAATCGTGAGCTCTTGCCGCCTGATCCTGGGCCACCTGACGCAAAGCTAACTCTCTCAATGCTGACAAATTTCCCTTTCGGAAAAAGTTGTTTAGCGACTGCTCGATTTTTTCGACACTGTAGATCTTTCCCTGGCGCAATCTCGTCCGGAGCGTCTCTACAGACACGTCAACGTTGACCACTTCATCTGCGCGTCGAAAAAAATAATCCGGGACAGTTTCACGGACTCGAACACCGGTCGTGCGTGCTACGGCATCATTCAGTGATTCGATGTGCTGTATGTTGACGGCCGTGATGACGGAGACGCCGCGCTGGAGAAGTTCAAGCGCGTCTTCGTAACGTTTACGGTTCTTCGAACCGGGTACGTTTGTATGGGCCAACTCATCAACAATGGCCACTTGTGGATCGCGAGCTATCACCGCTTCAAGATCGATCTCTTCCAGTGTCACGCCGCGATATTCGATTTGGCGCAGGGGTACCCACTCTAATCCTTCAGCCAAAGCGGCTGTTTCCACGCGTCCATGTGTTTCCAACACTGCTATGACAATGTCGACGCCTTCGCGCCGCAATGCATGAGCGTCTTCAAGCATTCGCCAGGTCTTTCCCACACCGGCAGCTGCGCCGATGTACACACGTAAGGAGGGTTTGTCGCCCGCTTTCAGTTTGGCGAGCAGCGCTTCAGGTAATGGTCTTTTGAGCTCGACTGCCATTCTTAACGTTTGATTGACTTGCGATGGTCTAATCAAGGTTGAGTTCGAGTACGTTCACTCTTGGCTCGCCAAAAAACCGAACTGCCCTCCTTCCTCAACCGCGGAGTTTCTTCTCTCTCAAATCCATAAAATGACCGCCGAGAATGAGAATGGGAAGTCCGGCAATTAGCAGGACGAGACCGATGCCGTGTAAGCGAGGATGCAGTTGACCATTAACAAGCAAGCCGGTTGTAAGTACAAATCCCAGAGCTAGCGCAATAACTGAACCCACAAAACAAAATGTGGCAGCCACCGGCTGCCAGGCCACCGAAGAGCGTGTGACGTTTTCGTCGAACATGACACGAACTTACGCCCCTTCGCATAAAGAGGGGGTAAAAGGTGCATAAAGAGTTCGTAAAGATTGATTCTTAGGCCGGAACCCCGACTCAACCGCTTCCACTACTTTTTAAGTACAGGGCTTAGTAGCCGCCGACGTGTATGGCGGGACGTTTTGTCTCGTCGGGCTCAGCCTGGCGTAGCACTTCGCGGGTAACGGGAGCAGTATCACCTGTCCCGAAAACCACATAATCGAAGAGGTAGGTAATCGGATTCTTTGAGCCCCAGTGGAAATACGCGTGAGGAATCTTTCCCGTCTGATCACGGAGATGCAAAAGAAAGGCAGCAATAGCATTTGGCACAGCAGAACTCTCCGCGCGCAGAACATGATAGCCGCCCACGTTCATACCTTCGACCTTTATAACATCAGCAAATTCCGAAGCGTCACACACTTCTACTTCGAGAAATAGAATGGGATCATGACTCGGAAGATTATGATCTGCGCGGTGTTCTGCCATTTCGCGCCGGTACTCTTCGGGGTTGCTCTCCTCGGGATGATTGGTAATGATCCTGAGCGTCCCTGCCTTGGCCGCATCGTCCAGGAAACGTTGCGCAGTTTCGTCGATCTCGAAACGCTCCACGCGCAATTCAGTAGTGCGCGCAATGCGCGATAGCATTGAAACAAGAACGATCAGTGCGATGAAGAATCCCGCTATCTTGATTCCATCCGGCCGTTCGATGACATTGACCACCGTCGTATATGCAAACACCAGAGAGATGAGCGCAAACGCTGCGCCCCACCGGTTCTCTTTCCGGCGAAGTGCAGAGATTGTGACCGCCACCGCTGCCGAACTCATGAGCACGAGCACACCCGTCGCGTAGGCTCCGCCCTGTGCATTCACGTCAGCCTTGAAAATTAAGGTGACGCCGAAAGCGATAATCGTCAGGATGAGAACCAGCGGCCTCATGGCCCGCGTCCAACTCGGGGCCATTCCATAACGAGGTAGATATCGCGGAATGATGTTGAGTAGTCCCGCCATGGCTGATGCGCCGGCGAACCACAGAATGAGTATGGTGCTCATGTCGTAAACAGTTCCGAAGATGTCACCGAAAAAGTGGTGTGCGAGATAAGCAAGAGCACGACCCGACGCTTCGCCCGCTGGCTGGTCGCCTAGCGCCGGTCTAAATGCCTCTTTTGGAATCAACAGCGCGGTGACAAAGCTGCTTGCGATCAGCATCACGCTCATGATCAGGGCAGCAGCAACAAGCAACTTCTTCGTGTTACGTATTCTCCCTGTCGGTTTTTCCTCTCTGTCCGTCCGGTCACCTTTGACCAGTGGCATTACCGCAACGCCGGTCTCGAAACCGGAAAGCCCCAGCGCCAGCTTCGGAAACACCAATAGCGAAATGCCGATTACCATCATCCAGTTTCCGCCGACGCGCGGGGACGAAAGCAACGCTTTCTGCCAGTTTGAGATCGCTGATGGGCTTTGCAGCAAGTGGAAGATGCCGACGCCGATGACCACCGCGTTCAGCAGTAGGTAGGCCGCAACAAGAATGACTGCTATACCGATGGCCTCCTTAAAGCCCTTAAGAAAAATCGCTGACAGAAGCCCGATGAGCAGCAGCGTGATGCCAATGTTCACTATTGTCGCGCTCATGCCTTGCAATGCGCCGTGCACAAAAGGGTTTTCGACAATATGCGCGGTGGCATCGGCCGCCGAGAGGGTGATTGTGATAATGAAGTCAGTCGCTACAAAACCGAGCAAGACCAGGACAAAAAGCTTACCCTTCCACCAGGTTAGGAGGTGGGCCAACATCGCGATAGAACCTTCTCCATGAGGGCTCTCTTCAGCAACACGATGGTAGATGGGAACCGCACCAAGCAGCGTCAGAAGAACGAGGATCATCGTTGCTATAGGGGATAAGGCCCCAGCGGCGAGAAAAGCGATGCCGGGCTGGTAACCAAGAGTCGAAAAGTAGTCGACGCCAGTCAGGCACATTACCTTCCACCACGAATGATGGCGGTGGTGTTCCTTCTCACGTTCGAACGGACCTTCAACCTCTTTGACGTAACCTGCAAGCAGCCAGCGCTTGAAGGGCCCCGCGCGAGGCCGGGGCTTTCGCATGACCGGTTGCGACACAGCGGTAGTCGTCATCGTTTCCTTTCACGGGCCGAAACTATAAGCTGACGGATTACCGGGTTTTATACGTTAAGACTGTCACCGGATCAATTGTTGGCTGTTGTAGAGGAGTGTCCCGATCTCAAATCGGTTGCCGGCGTCTGTTTAGCTTCCACAGAGCGAAGCCCCACCAGACGGCGTAAACTCGGTACAGCATGTATGGAACTAGCGCCCAAGTGGCACTGTCATTCAGTTGAATCATACAAACGAACAGTGCGACATCCATGGCTGGAAACAGCAGACCAATGATAAAGCTCAGGCCTAGATTCCGGGCGCGGAAGATGATGTAGTTCGTGAGGGCGTTAGCGGCCATCATAAACAAGATGAGAGTAATAGCCGCGTACCTCAGCGTGGAATTCGCACTGAGTTTTAGCAAGCGGAAAAGAACAAACGCAAAGATGATGTAGTAAACGCCGCCGATGAGACTCCACACCCAAAGCGGAGCTGAGTACGGAGGAAATCGAAGAGTCGCGAAAAACGATCTCACGTTTCGCCCAGCACAAAGGCCCTCCAATGAGGCTGCTAACGCACACGCTACGAGCGAAATAATAACGGCGTAAATAGTTGACATGACTCAATCCGAGGATAGTAACGAGCAATTCACTCGCCAGGGTCGAAACGATAACCTATCCAAGGTTCAGTTAGGATGTAGCGCGGGGCAGCGGCATCCGGCTCAATCTTTTTTCTTAGGTTACCGACAAACACGCGAAGGTATTCTGTTTGATCGACGTAATTGCCGCCCCAAACTGCGGCGAGTAAGGTGCGATGAGTCAGCACTTTCCCTGGATGCTTTATGAAGTATGTGAGCAGATCAAATTCCTTCGGTGTGAGGTGAATCTGTTTACCGCGCAACAAGATGTGGTGCGAATCGAGATTAACCTGGAAATCCCCCGAGGAGAAGATCGCTTGCGTATCATCGTTGCTCGGAGTGGCACTCGCGCGTCGCAGTGCGGCTCTGATACGTGCCAACAGTTCATCCATTCCAAATGGTTTGGTGACGAAATCATCGGCACCCAGGTCCAACGCCTCGACCTTAGTCTTTTCCTCTCCTTTGGCGGAGAGCACAATAATCGGAACTTGCGATACCGCTCGCAGTCGACGGCACAGTTCGAGACCGTCCACGTTGGGCATCGCGAGATCAGTGATCACCAGGTCTGGTTGCCAATCCATGAATGAGTTGAAGCCAGCCCCGCCATCTGCTGCTGCGCGCACTTCGTACCCTCGCGATTTTAGCCCCGTGCGCAGCACTCGAGTCAGTTGCGGCTCATCGTCCACTATCAAAATGCGGGGCTGCTCAGTCATTTCTTTCAACGGTCACTGCTGAATGGATCGATCCGTCCAGAACCTCTTCATCTCCGATCGGCAGCGTAAACACGACTCTGGTTCCCGTACTTTTCCTGGCTGAGTCGATCCAGATCTTGCCTTTGTGGGCTTCCACAATTCCTTTAGCAATCGCCAATCCCATGCCTGTGCCGCTCGGTAGCTTTGTGCTAACGTCACCGTCGCGAATCGCACGGAAGAACTTCTCGAATACTCGCTGCCGTAAATCAACTGGTATGCCTTGTCCTTCGTCTTCTACGGCCATTTCTATGAGGTCAGTGCCGGCGCGTTGCGCGCTGATTTGAATGATCGAACCATGAGGCGAGTATTTTGCTGCGTTATCAATTAACGTATATACAACCTCGCTAACAGCTCGTTCGTCAACGCGCAACACCGGCAGTTCTCGTTCTATATTGAGTTCAATTCGATGTTGCCGGGTAATAGGCGCCGCCCGCAGCAGCGCCTCAGAAACAATCTCGTCGGCAGCGCTCCACCGCCTTCGAAGCTGTAACTCACCTGCTTCGATTTTCGCGAGTTCGATCAACCCGCCAACGAAGCGTGTTAACCGATCGCTTTCTTCATTGATAACCTCCATCATCTCGACTCGAGACTCTGGATCCAGCACCACGGGAGGAGCATCACCGGTTGGACCATGAGCTTCATCAAGTAGCGTCGTGATGGAAGCTTTGATCGACGTCAATGGTGTTCGAAGGTCGTGAGTCACCGCATCGAGCAGCGCCGATTTTAGTTTCTCACTCTGTCGTAAAGCCTCTGCATGACTGGCCCGTTCAAACGCATCTCTCAGCTCTGAATAGAGCCGTTCAATTTCGCGCTTGCCAATTTCAGCTTCTTCAGCTCGCTGCCTTGCGCGGGCAGAGAGTTGGCCGGCAGTCACCGCAGTAATCAGAAAGGCGATAAGTGCGATCCAGTTATCGGTGGCTGCGATCGTGAAAGTACCAAACGGCGGCAGGAAGAAGAAATTGAAACAAAGCATCGCGACCATTGATGTGAGCAAAGCAGGCAAGCTTCCCCACCGAGTTGCGATGAAAAGGACGTTCAGTAGCAGGGCAAGTGAGACGGTGGCTGCATTGATGTGGTCGCCGATAGTTTTGAGGAAGAGGGTCACCGCGAGCACGCTGAAGCCTGCGATGAAATATCGCATCCACGGGCGGTCCAGTACTGGCGTTGCCATGCGGGTATTTTATTATATGTGCGCGCGTCAGCAATCTCGTGTTCGTCGCTAGCAACCAGAAAGGAAATTATCGAGCAGCTTCAGCGTATCTTAAGTCTTGCTCTAACTGCGGGATTTAAAGACCGGATTAAATTTTTCGGCATGGACAGGACTCTGGTTGCGCGAGGTTTACCGTTGCACATACAGATGATAGCATTCGCCTTGCAATTCCAGAGGAGCGGCTACCTGTCCCGTACTGAAAGAGCGTCCCGTGAAGGCACTTCTCTTTAACCATCATCACGGCTTCCGCAAGGTGCTGACAGAACGTGTGGATGCCTACATGGCGGAATACAAACTACCCACGCGCGACGTGCCCGCGATGTATGTCAAGAGCGCGATCATTGTAGCCTGCTGGATCGGTATCTACCTGCTCATCCTGCTGGGAGGATTTCCGCTGTGGGTAAATGCTTTGTTGTGCATTCCCTTTGCTTTCGCAATGGCCGCCATGGGCATCGATATCGGACACGACGCGACCCACGGCGGTTACTCGCATAATCCGCGTATCAACCGGTTGATGAGCCTTGCGATGGATTCAATCGGCTTCAGCAGCTTTGTGTGGCGCAGTCGGCACAGGGTTCATCACGTTTACCCAAATATCGACGGGCTGGACGAGGACCTGGAGACGGGCGGCTGGATTCGCCTGAGCCCGCATGATGAATGGAAGCCCTTATATCGACTTCAGATGTGGTACGCCCCGCTACTATACGCCTTTGTGGGATTTGACTTTATGAGGCGTGACGCGCTGGTGTTCTTCACCGGCCGCACCTACTCAAACCACCAGTATCCGAAAATGAAAGGTTCTGACCGCATCATCTTCGTGGTCGGCAAGCTATTCTTCTTCGGCTACATCCTCGCTCTGCCGATGCTGGTGTTCCCGTGGTGGCAGGTGCTGATTGCATTTGTCAGCATCATGTTCGTATTTAGTTGGATCATATCTGCCATCACTGCACCGGCGCACCTGGTTGAGGCTAACGACTTCCCAAAGCCGATAGGTGACCCGTTGCACATCGAGAACGAATGGGCAATTCATCAAGTCCAGACGTCGGCCAACTACGCGCCGAACAACCGATTGGTCAACGCTTACACCGGCGGGACGAATCATCAGATCGAGCATCACCTGTTTCCGCAGATCTGTCACCTCTACTACCCACGGCTGTCACCTATCGTGCGCAAGACCTGCGAGGAGTTCGGCATCACCTATTCGGTCTATCCGACCATGCGTCGCGCGTTGCTCGGCCATGCGCGTGTACTGCGCGAGTTCGGGCGCAAGCCGGTGTCAACGCCGACGATGCACAAGACGCCGGGGAAGTGACGCGTCAGATTCACTGCAATTTTCTGATTTCGAAAGCGCCTTAACTCGATCGTCAACGGCGCCTCAACCTTTGGCCGAAGGGGCACGGGCCGATCAAGTTGGAATAATTGACTAAACAAAGAATATCCAACTAGCATGTCCAGCATGTCGACCTCCAGAACCAACGTACTTATGGTGTACCCACGGTTCAATCCTCACTCTTTCTGGAGCCTCCAGGCGCTGTGTGATCTGTTGGGTGCGCGCTGGCCGGAGCCCCCGCTGGGCCTAATCACTGTCGCCGCCCTGCTCCCGCCCGCATGGACCGTCCGGCTTATCAATTGTAATGCGGAAGATCTCACCGACAGCGACCTCGCCTGGGCCGACCTGGTCATGACTGGCGGCATGCTGATGCAGCAGAATGACACGCTGGTGATCATCGACAGAGCGCACGCGCATGGCAAGTCTGTGGTGATCGGCGGACCCGACGTCTCGTCGAGTCCGGAGTCCTATCGTGCCGCGGACTTTCTCGTACTAGGGGAGGCTGAGGGAATCATCAATCAGTTCGTCGATGCCTGGTCCGCGGGGGCCAGGAAGGGTTTCTTCGAAGGACCGAAATTCCAGGTCGATATCACCCAGAGCCCCGTGCCGCGCTTCGACCTTTTGAACCCGAACCATTATCTCGCTATGACGGTCCAGTACTCTCGCGGCTGTCCGTTCTCCTGCGAGTTTTGCGACATCATCGAACTCTACGGTCGCGTGCCGCGAACGAAGGCAAGCGAGCAAATTCTCATCGAGCTCCAGACGCTGTATTCAGGGGGATGGCGGGGCCCGGTGGACTTCGTGGACGACAATTTCATCGGTAACAAAAAAGCCCTCAAGAAGTTCTTGCCCGTTCTGGCTGAGTGGCAGAAAGAACGCGGCTATCCGTTCCGGCTTCAAACCGAAGCCTCAATCAACCTGGCGGACGATGCTGAACTGCTGAAGTTGATGCGCGCCGCCAATTTCCAGGCCGTGTTCATCGGTATCGAGAGCCCCGATCCTGAGACTCTGGTGGCGGCGCAGAAGAGACAAAACACGCGGCGCGACCTTACCGAAAGCATCCACAAGATCTACGAAGCCGGCATTTACGTTGTCGCCGGCTTCATCATCGGCTTTGATACCGAGAAGGATCGCGTCGCGGAAACGATGATCGAGGCGATCGAGGCCACAAGTATCCCTGTCGCCATGGTTGGGCTCTTGTCCGCTCTGCAAGACACACAATTGTCCCGCCGATTGAGAAAGGAAGGCCGGATGTTGCCGGTCGAGACCAACAAAGGCGATCAGTGCACCGGCGGATTGAACTTTGTCACGATGCGGCCGAAGCAAGATATCCTGGCGGACTACAGGACTGTCTTGAAGCACGTGTACAGACCCGAAGCTTATTTCGGCCGCGTGCGCACGATGGGTCGGGCCGTCAAGCCGGCTAAACATGCCGGCAGGAGATCGCGTGTGGAGATCCGTCGCGAGTTTCGCGCCATCGCTCGCCTCGCCTGGTGCATGACCTTCACTCGGCCGTGGCTGAGACGGCACTTCTGGAAGACGGTCCTTGATTGCGCGGTCCACAACCGCGCCAGCCTAGTACCAGTGTTCACGATGAGCGCCTACTACGTGCATCTCGGCGAGTTCGCCGAATTCGTTATCAACGACCTGGAGCGACAGATGGAGACTCTCACTCTCAAGACTTCCCAGAAGCCACTTACCCAAGCGGCTTCGCTGTCGGCCTAAGGCCACACACTTGACGCGTTCGCATCAATGGAAGGGGGTCGAAACCACCAGCCATGAAACTGTTGCTCATCAACCCGCGTTTCCCGGACTCCTTGTGGAGCATGAACGGATTGAAAGAAGTCGTTGGCGTGCAGAGCGGATCTCCGCTTGGCATCGCTACCGTCGCGGCGCTCACGCCCAGCGATTGGGAGATCGAGATCCAGGATGAGGAAGTCGAGGACATCGACTTCGATGCACAGGCGGACGTCGTCGGAATATCGATGTTCAACGTGCAGTACAGCCGCGCGCTCGAAATCATGCGCGAGTTCAAAAGGCGCGGGCGCTACGTCGTGACAGGCGGGCCATACCCGACGCTTTGCCCCGAGCGCTGCATCGGATTGTTCGATACGGTGTTCCAAGGCGAGGTTGAGTACACGTGGCCTGAGTTCTGCCGGGACTTTGCTCAAGGGGTGAGGAAGGACCGTTACGTTCAGGTGGACCACGTCGACATCGTCAATTCGCCGACGCCAAGGAATGACCTCCTCGACCCCGCTGTGTACGTCTCCTTCTATATCCAAACGAGCCGCGGCTGCCCGTTCACCTGCGAGTTCTGCGACATCATTGTGACTGACGGCCGGCGCCCACGCACTAAGACGGTCGAGCAAGTCCTCGCCGAGGTCGAATCGGTGTATGCCACGGGAGGCCGGTTGATTTCGTTCAGCGACGCTAACCTGATTGGCGACCCGCGCTACGCGAAGAGGCTGCTCACTGCCCTACGCGACTGGGGACTCTCCCGCAGCTTTCCCATCGCGTTCAGTTGCGAGTTAACGATCAACGTTGCCGACATGCCCGACATCCTGGACCTCCTGCAGGAGGCGAACTTCCTGACGATCTACCTCGGGATTGAGTCGCCGCGGCGCGACTCTCTGAAGAGCGCCTTGAAACAGGTAAACATCCGCGGCCAAGGCAGCCTCATCGACAAGATCCGCCGGTTGCAGTCGAGGAACCTCATGATCATCGCCGGCATGATCGTGGGCTTCGACGCTGACGACAAAGAGATCTTCAAGGAGCAGTTCGAGTTCCTGCTCGAGGCCGGAATCCCGTTCACGACGTCGGGTATCCTCTTCGCAATTGAGAAGACACCGCTGTTCTACCGCCTGAAATCCGAAGGGCGCCTCCTCGACGAAGACATGTCCGCGTTCCAGGTCCACGGCGCCGCCGATCTGAATTTCGTCCCGAAGCTGATGTCCGTCGAGGAGTTGAAGGCAGGCTACAATTGGATGATCCGTCAGCACTACCGCTACGACAACTACAGGGCACGCCTGGTCGAGGCCGTCCGGCACTGGCAAAAAAGCAAGCATCTCGGAGCCAAGCCGGTCCGCCAACTGAACTTCGCGGTCCTGCGACGCGTCCCGAAGGTCGTGACCCACTATCTAATGAGCCCTCGGGAGAAACGGAACTTCTTCTTCGGCACGATCTGGGAGGTGGTCCAGACAGGCTTTACGTTTCAGAAGCTGTTGGTCTCGGTAAGTTTCCTGCTCGCCCACAAGCATTTCCACGAATTCGTCACGCACACGCACGGCGACCCTGAGACAGTAACGGAAGCGATCGTTTGGCCGGAGGTAGCACTGCCTGTCGAATCGACGGCTGCGACCGCAAAGGCCCTCCAGCAGTCCGCTGCCGCAAATTCACCAGGCTCTCATGTCAGAACATCGAAACGATTAGAAATGATAGGTCGCAGCGCCAACCTGAAGCCCGCTTCCCACGCTGATCATTAGGCCGACGTCTCCCGCAGCGACGCGCCCGCCAAGCCGGAGGTTCAGGAGCGAGTGTGCCAAGGATGAGGACGACAGGCTGCGGCTGTCCACAGCCAGATTGACGAACCGGCCGCTTTCAACGGCCAGCGCGTCGGCCAGCCGGGGCACGAGACTCTTCGAAATCTGCGGAGGAAGGATCACCTTGATGTTCTCCATCTGTAGTCCCTCGCTCTTCAGGAGTTCCTCTACCGTTCCAGGGATGCACTTCAGATACAGGTCTTCGAGTTCCGGGTGATGCGCGACATGCATCCTCGACATCCCATCTTTGATGACGACCCACGTGGCATAGGCGTCGATGTAATCGACGAAAGACTCGAACACACAGTGACCGAACCCGGCAAGTCCATCCGCCGGACTGTCAAGAATCACCGCGGACCCCATCGCTGCAATGCCCAACTGGTCCCATTCCGGTCGCGCCGCATTAGGCTCGACTTCCGACGCCACGATCATCACGCACTTGACCTGTCCCGATCGGATCATACCGGCGCTCAGGCAACAGGCTTGCAGAAATCCCATCGTTCCGTTGCAGACATCGAACGCGAGGGTCTTCTTCCCGGTGCTGCAGCGGCCGCCGGTTTCATTCATTCTGGAGCGCCCGGCGATCAACGCTGCGATTGCCGGCTCACCGATGAACTCGTCCCGGTGCACCCCCGCATAAATTAGCACTTCGACCTCGTCCTTCCCGTATGACGATCTTGCGAGGCAGTCATCGATCGCTCGTTGAGCCAACTCGATGCTGGAAGTGGAACCGCCGTTCACGATGCCGAGACTCTCGATCCGTACGCGTGGAGCGACGCTGCGGAGAATTGCGCGCGTGCCGCCGTGCGAGGATGCGATGGGACTCTCATGACCGTTGTGCGACGCGAGCCGGACGCGATCGGGCAGGTCGTCAAGAGTGTACGCTGCCGTGCCGATCGTCATGCCGGATCCCTGGACCGCGAACAGCAGCCGATCCCCGGACCGGATCCGGCCGTTCTGGATATTGTCCCAGAGGGCAACGAAGTGGCTCGTGCTGGCCGTATTGCCTCGCTCGGAGAGGTTGTTGACCACGTTGCCCTTGTGCACGATCTCACGTTGGCTCACGCGATTCACCCCGTACACAGCGTCAATGCCAGCCTGGGCCGTCTGATGGCTGATGAGGTGATCGAGTTCCTTTTTTCCCCATCGAAGAGCGTCGAGCATACGGACGGCATCTGGAACGCTGTATTTTTCGGCAACATCAAATAGTTTCGCCGATTCGGTGTGCATGACGATACCGCCGTGGTTCCCCTGGGTCGGCTTTGCGATGCAGTATTCGCTGTATTGCGACGCGGTGTAGAGCTCGAACGCCTGGAAGCCCGTACGGCCGTCCGAACCTTCCTTCAAAATGAGCGCCGCGGCGGCATCGCCGAGCGTGAGACATGCGAAGCGTGAATCCGCATAGCTGGCAACTTCCTTCTGGGCCGTCTTCAGCAGGTCGGTGATGTGTTCGCTGCTCACGATCAGCGCGACGCGGATGAGTCCTGCCTTGATGAGCGAGTCGGCGATAAAAATTGCGGTGAACATCCCCGCGCATCCGTTCGCGATGTCAAGGACGAGGGCGTTGCGGAATGGGAAGTGGGCGGCGAGCGCCAGAGAAATGGCCGGCTCATAGACGTAGTGGTTCGGCGCCTCGTAGCGGGAAATGCTGCAGCAGAGGAAAAGATCGACGTCCGATGGCTGGCACCGAGAAACCGCGAGGCATTCCAGTATGGCTTTCTTTGCCATCTCGCTGGCGGCCTCGGAGTCCGCGGCCAGACGCCGGTGTTTGATGCCGGTGAGCTGCTCAATGCGCTTCGTGAAGCGCTGAAACCGAGAGATCTTTTCGCACCGGGCCAGCACGTCGCTTGTTGAAGCGATCCCCGGAGGCAGGTGGACTCCGAGACTCTCGATGACGGTGTTGCGCAGACCATTATCACTAACAGGAGAGGACCCGGTTGCGGTGGGCATAGCCGTCGGAACATCAGACATTGGAATTTCCTCACCAAACCGAACAGGTTTTCGACATAATGATAACGGAACTTATATGACTGCCCTTATAACAGGAGCCTCCGCCGGTCTGGGAGTACAATTCGCAAGACTTTTTGCGAAGGACAAGATCCCGCTCGTTCTTATCGCCCGCAGAGAAGACCGCCTCCAGAAACTGAAGGGTGAACTGGAAAAAGATTTTGGAGTGCGAGTCGACGTCATTGCTCTGGACCTAACTTTGCCAGACTCAGTGAGCTTCGTCATGGAATTTCTTAAACGCCGTCAAATCGAAATCGACTACCTCGTGAACAACGCGGGATTTGGACAGTCCGGAGATTTTTCCGATATTACTTTGAAAATGAATCTCGGACAAATCGATTTGAACGTGAGAGCTCTGACCGAGCTAACCCACCGATTACTCCCACCCATGATTAGAAAGAGGAGCGGCAGGATTCTGAACCTGGGATCGACAGCAGGAGATCAGCCCGGTCCTTTCATGACCGTTTACTATGCAAGCAAGGCCTACGTGAACTCTTTTTCGGAAGCTCTTCATTACGAGCTCAAGGGAACAGGCGTCACAGTCACGTTGAGCTGTCCGGGCCCGACCCTCACCGAATTTGCAAAGGTCTCAAACGTAGAGAACATGAAATTGTTTGAGATGAATGCCATGGCTTCCGGCATAGTCGCCCGCCAGGCTTATCAAGCCATGATGAAGGGAACTCGAAGAATCACTCATGGGAGCAGAAACAAGATCGCTTCTCAACTCAGCCGACTATCTCCGAGGTCGATGGTCATAAGAATTGTTGCAAGACTGAATTCATCAAAATAGAGATCGTCTTGCTTCTTATTGCATAAACAGAAGCCGGACAGCCTGACAGCGTTCAGCCGTTCTTCCAATCGACGAGCTCGCTCAAGACAAGCATCCCATCATGCGAACTCCCCACGGCGACGGCGCCAGCATGACCGAGCGGGACGACGTTGCTCACTCCACACGCCGCGACGCGATCACGCAAGGATAGGCGGCGGCTGTCTGGGAAAATGCCCACCGTCGCGATCCCTGGGTGCAAGAACCGCAAGCACTCGTTGAGGTTCGATACCGGACGCACGACGATCAGCCGGCACATGGGATGATCCTTGATCGCGAACTCGTGCGGAGCGACTACAACGCCGGAGCGGTACGCACCGTCCATCTCATGAAAGCGCACACGGGCATCGAGAATGGCACCGCGTTGGATCCGTGTGAGCAGACCGCGTTGTCGATTCAGAAGCGGGTGGGGCAAGCGTGCGTCCCAGCGGGCGAGAGATCGCTCGACTGCCGCAGCATAGCGCTCGCCCTCCTCGACACTGCCCTCGACGTAGTGGACCAGCGATGCGATACATGCCTTCTGGTTCTCAACCATCGAATCGCAGACCGCTCGCGCGGCAATCTCGTCGAGATCGCTATCGTCTTTGGCCAATGCTTCGTGCCCTATGAAGCTCACGCTGTAGCGCGGGTTAAAGCAAATGACTTTCGTAAGTCCCGCACGCGCGCGCACCGACTCGACCGCGTCTAGCGCTCCCCACACTACGATTCGATCGAACGCAGCCGGAAGGAATAGAATTCGCTCGACCCTTTCGTCGCCACCCTGCCAGTAGACCATCGAGAGGTGCTGAGTGATCGGATGGCGTGGCGCAGCCGTGGCAGCGAGGAGCGCCACGAGGCTGCCTGGTAAAACCGCGCCGGACGGGAGCTTCAACACGCAAGGTGACTTCGTCCAGACGGCGCCCAGCAGCGAGAGGATCGGGACGAGCGGCGAATTGCCTGCCGTAATGTGGAGCTGGCGCGTAGGCATCGCCCGAACCACCGCCTTGCTGGACAGAACCTCTGTAGCCAGCCCGTCCGGAACGAGGTCCGCTCCGATCATGTGTACCGGGCCAGGCATACGGGTAGCCGGCATCTCGACCCACTCGTCGAGCAGGCGCCGGCCCGGGATCTCGTCGCGCGAGAGCGCGGAGGCCACGGACCTCGTCGCGACTTCCGGAGAGAAAAGAAAAGAAAATGCGTAGAAAGCAGCGTCACCGAACGCGTCCGGGTGTTCGGAGGTCAACCGATCCAAGTCGCGCACCCGCGCGACTATCTCCGTCTCACGCTCCAATGCCGCCGATACGAGCCCTATCCACTCCAGCACGCTTTCATAAGGCATCGAGTAGAGCTCGTTAGTGAGTCTCTCGATGTCGATCTCGATGACCTCTTGGGCATCGATCCTGGGCATTACACTGTAGATCCACCGGCCAGTGGCACGCATGGTTTGCCTGTCGATCTCACGATGTCGCAAGACTTGCGCATCGCCCACTGCAACATAGCTCGCGTATGCGTCAGCGCTTCCCCGGCGCTCGTCGAGGATCGCGAACGCTCCACTGATCGCGTCCAGGCTTACCTCCGGCGGATCGACAAGGCGCCCTTTCACCAGGAGCGGGCAGCGCACGACGCCGTCGTTTGAGAGAGTGAACCAACCGTGTTCGTCGACCAGTTGACGAAGGTTTCCTTCGGCCGTGTGTATTGCGCTCATATCTCTTTCGTCCTCACGCGTCCAATGTGGCTACGATGCCGCCGCAACCTTTCACTTCTGCGCCTTGAGCCCGGCTAACCGACAACATCGTCTCACCAGCGAGTCCGCATGGACAGAGACTGCGAACCCGATGGACGTTGTCACTCGTGATTAGGAAACCAGGATACGAAACGGCAAACGGATCCATAACGCCCAGTATTCCGGTAACGTCATCGCCGTCGACTGGTGCGAGCGCGTCATCAAGGATGATGGTTTCGAGCTGAGGCGGCACGTGGAAGCGACCATGTTCGCACTTCATCAGGATCGCTCCGATCTCGGTCATGGAATAAGCTTCAATGACGAATTGTTTTTTCACACCCACGGCGCGCTCGATGAGATCGAGCAGCGCGCGCTCGCTAAGCGCCTCACCATCGAAGGTCTTCCAACCACCGCCATAGCCGACGACGGAGCCGGCCGGCAGAATCATCGGCTTGCCGCCGGCCAGGATGCGATCGCAGAAATCCTTCACCAGAAACGGCGCGCCGAACACGATGAGCCGCTGCCCGTCATCAATCGCGGCCCGCGTAGCGCGGATCATCCGCTCGAAGTTCTGTTCCTTGCGCCGGACTGTCGCTTCGAGGAAGGTTTCGGTCTGCGCTCGTTCGGTT
>DASSEB010000252.1:0-7025 GCA_035696765.1 Pyrinomonadaceae bacterium
CGACGACGTCTTCGCTTGCGTCAAGGCGATCGCGTAGCGTGGTCCCATCTGCCAGGTTCGCGGTTGTAGCATCAAACTCGAGTTCCGCCGGCTCGTTGGCGTTGTTAATTACGACAACAACACCCGAATTTACCGTCAGGCGTGCAAAGGCATATTGCTGTTCTGAAACGTGGAGATTAAAGAGCGCACCTTTCCTTAAAGGCTCCAGTTCAGTATGCAATCGCGCGAGGCGCCGGATGTAACTAAACAACTCCTGCTCTTCTTTGGTGCGGCCTGACTCGACAAATGCGTTTCGCTTGTCGCCCGGAAAGCCGCCGGGAAAATCGCCGCGGGTCGTCGGCTCATCCGGCCCCGTCATCCCGATCTCGTCGCCGTAGTACAGTTGTGGCACACCGCGAGTTGTCAACAGAAAAGCATTCGCCAACTTTAGACCGGCAAGTGAGGCGCCCTCCTCGCTCATAAAGCGGCCGTCGTCGTGGCCGCCCAACAGTGTCACCAGAGCGTCCGCATCCTGATAGAGATAATCTTTCGCGAGAATCTTCGGGATTTCATCGAGCGGCTTGCCTTGAGCAAAGGCATGGCGAATGGCATAGAAGAGTGGAAAGTCGAGCAACGAATCTGCACCCATAAACAGCCGCGGGCGGTCGAAGTAAGACGTATGCACGACATCGCCGTCTTTGACCTCGCCTACTACTGTGAACTTTGGAAATTCGCGTTTCACAGCCGCTGCCCACTCGGCCCAGAACTCATTCGGAACGTACTGCCACGTGTCCATGCGGATGCCATCGAGTCCCGTCGTGCCGATCCACCACAGAGTATTTTGAATGAGATAACGCGACACTTCGGGATCGAGTTGATTTAGATCGGGAAGAAAGTCAAGAAACCAACCTTCCAGAGTTTCGCGTTCTAGTTGTTTTACCGCATGTGGATCGTGAAGCACCCACGTTTGAAACGAGTTCTTCAAGTGCTTTGCTTTGGTGCCGTTGAACCAGGTGCGCGTGGGCGGATCGTCAACCCAGGGATGATATGGACCGGTGTGATTCATCACCTGGTCCTGGATGATCTTGATGCCGGAGCGATGCGCGGCGTCCACCAGCTCACGTAGCTTCGCGGGCGTTCCGAAGTGTTCCTCGACGCCGTAGAAGTCCTGCGGGTTGTAACCATGAAACCCGGTGCTTGGTTTTTCTTCCTTCAGCTCGATCTGGTTGAGGCGATCGTAGTTGTCGTACCACGGCGTCAACCAGATCGCGGTGACGCCGAGCTCTTTCAAATAAGGCAAGCGATCGATTACGCCCTGAAAATCGCCGCCGTGGTAGTAAAACTTGTTCGTCCGATCGTATAGACCACGCGATTGTGGCGGGTCGTTGTTTGACGGGTCGCCGTCAGCAAAACGATCGATCATGATCAGGTACATCACGTCCGAGGCCGAGAACCCCTGGAACCTTCCGGCGCGATTCAGTGGCGGAAGAATTTCGAACGACGCACGCGCAGAACCGCGCGGTGTTGTGATCGTGAGTGAGTGTTCGCCCGGGACTGCGTCCGGCGGAATGGCGACATCGACGAAAACATAAGTGCCTCGGTCGTTGATCTTCGGATTGTTGATTATCCGTAGCCCCTGAAGGTTCACTCGCGCATTTTGAAGATTGCGACCGCGAATCATGAGCCGAACCGGATTCAACGAGCTCCGCGTCCACCAACTCGGCGGATCCACTTTGAGAATCTCCGGCGCCTGCGCGGCAACGGTAAAACTCAACCACAGATGAACACAGAAAAGACGGATCAGCGCCGATCTGTTTTTAAAAATCCGTGTCATCCGTGGTTAATTTCTCCCGTAGAGCTCCGATAACGTTTTGAGTCGAGTTGCGATCTTGTCAGTTAAGGCGCCTTGATCGTATCTCCAGGACCAGTTTCCCTCAGTGCTGTTCGGAAGGTTCATGCGCGCCTCCGTCCCTAATCCAAGCAGATCCTGCAAAGGCACGACTGCGGTGTTTGCTACTGAGGCCAGCACCGCGCGAATGAAGTCCCAGTGAATCTCTTCGCCGTTGGTGTTCAAGTAGTCCATGCAAAACTTCCGCTCTTGCTCGATCTGTTTTGCCGTGCGCGTTGAGCCTTCGCCCGCCACACTCTGAAACCAGCCCACAGTCGTGTCGTTGTCGTGAGTGCCGGTGTAGGCGACGACGTTCGGAACGTAGTTGTGCGGCAGGTCGAGATTCGTCGAGTCGCTGCCAAAGCCGAACTGCAAGATCCGCATTCCCGGAAAACCAAACCCTTCACGCAACGCAATCACGTCGGGTGTGATCACGCCGAGATCCTCGGCAATGATCGGCAGTTCGCCGAGTGTGTTTCGAATCGCGGTGAACAGTTCCCTTCCCGGCGCTTCGACCCACTGCCCGCGCTCGGCGGTCTTGTCGCCGCCGGGTATCTCCCAGCACGCGGCAAAACCGCGGAAGTGATCCACGCGAGCGATATCGACCACGGTCAGCGTCGCGCGCACGCGTTCGATCCACCACTTGAAACCGTCGGCTTGCATGCGCTCCCAGTTGTAAAGCGGATTGCCCCAAAGCTGGCCGGTGGTGCTGAAGTAATCGGGAGGAACGCCCGCGACGACGATGGGCTTTCCGTTCTTGTCTAACTTGAATTGCTCAGGGTTGGTCCAAACGTCCGCGGAGTCCTGGGCCACAAAGATAGGTAGATCGCCGACGATGCTGATGCCGCGCTCGTTGCAGTAACGCTTCAAAGCAGACCACTGCCGGAAGAAGAGAAACTGGTAGAACATGTGTGCTTCAACTTCTTGCCTGTACTCGTCGCGAGCACGCTCGATTGCTGAAGGTGTGCGGCGAATCAACTCCGGCTCCCACTCGTTCCACGCGACGCCGCCGTGTGCGTCTTTGAGTGCTCGGAAGAGGGCGTAGTCGTCGAGCCAGTGCGCATGGCGTTGCGCGAAGCTTTCGAAAGCGCCGCGGAGGGTTGTGTCGCGAGTTTTTGTGTAACGCTCGTACGCGCGGCGTAGAAGTTCGTCTTTGATTCTGTGAGCTTCGCCGAAATCTACCCTCGGCTTCTTTGTAGCTTGAGCAGGCGCTCCGTCGAGCAAACCTTCTTCCACCAACCGCTCGGGGCTGATGAGCAATGTATTACCGGCGAAAGCCGAATAGCAGGCGTAGGGCGAATCGCCGTAGCCTGTTGGTCCAAGCGGCAACACCTGCCACAGGCTCTGACCGGCCGCTACAAGAAATTCAATAAACTTGTACGCCTCTGGGCCAAGATCGCCGATACCGTACGGTCCCGGCAACGATGTTGGGTGCAGTAAGACGCCACTCTTCCTTTGAACAGCTTCATGATTTGGAGGATTGTCTTTAGTCATCATGAAAGAATCGTGGTCATCATCTTCTAAAAGGCCTTGAAAGCAAGCGCCATCTGCGGTAGTAAAACGAGTTCGGCTTCTCCGTTCACCACTCGACTGATGATCTTCGGCCCGATCACAGTTTCAAACGTCACCCCATCCTTAACTCCGATCGATCCCGCCGGCACCTTCACCTGCTTCGTCCTGTTCTCCCGATTGATTGCGATAATTAATGTCTCATCATTGAGCTGACGCGCGAACACGTAAGTCTCATCATTCGCAAACAAGTCGATCATCCTCCCCGATCGCATCGCGGCGTGCTCACGGCGCAGCCGAAGCCACATGCGCGTCCACTCAAACATGTGCTGCTCTTTCGCGTTGCGTCCCTCAGCCTTGAAGGCCCTGCTCGGAAAGTCGCGACGGTTATCAGGATCCTCGCCGCCTTCCATCGCGATCTCTTCGCCGGAATAGAGCTGCGGGATACCACGCACGCTCAAGATGAACGCCGTGTGCATCATCGCTCCCTCAAGCGTCGCACCCTTGAGCGACATAAACCGGGGCGTATCGTGATTGTTCGCGAGTACTGTCAGGCGCGAAGGATCGGGATAAAGCACGTCTGACTTCAATTGCGCGGGGAGAAGACGAACCGGTAGCTTGTTTGTGAAAACGTTTAACGACATATCCCACAACGCAAAGTCGAAAACGGAATCGAGATGTGTGTCGATACCGTCGCTACCTGTGTGTCCGCCAATGAAGAATGCCGTGTGAGCAGAGTTACGCTCGAACACTTCTCCGACCATCCACAGCTTCGGATATTGCCGGTGGAGTGCATTCGAGAGATCGCGAATAAAAAACCGTGGCATGTATTGAATCGTGTCTTGCCTGATCCCATCGATACCGGTCATGCCGACCCACCACAGTGCGTTCTGTATCTCATAACGGGCCACTTCAGGCTGTTCCTGGTTCATGTCCGGAAGATCGTCGCTGAACCAACCATCCAGCAGGTTGCGAAACTCGCTTGGATTGGACTGCGGGGTTAACAGTACGTTGTTCCTGAACCTGTTGACCTGGTGTTCGGCAAACGTGCCATGGAACCAATGGTCCAGTGGCGGATCCTTGGTCCAAGGATGCTGCGAGCCGACGTGGTTTGCCACCTGGTCTTGAATAATCTTGATTCCAAGCGAGTGCGCCTTCTGGATCAACTCCCGTAACGTGGCGAGATCTCCGAAGTGATCTTCGACCGCGTAATAGTCGATGGCGTGATAGCCGTGATAGTAGGTGTTTGGACACCATGGTTTTCCGCAACGGTTCACGCCGTTCCAGTTGTCGTACCACGGAGTTAACCAGATGGCCGTGATGCCGAGATCTTTGAGGTAAGGAAGTTGATAGATGACGCCACGCAGGTCGCCGCCATGAAAGCTGCGCGGATTGTTGGGATCGTATGCTTCGCGCGGCGACCCAGCCGGTACGTTATTCGAGGGATCACCATCGGAAAAGCGATCGATCATGATCAGGTAGATCACGTCGTCCGTGGTGATCCCCTGAAAGTTGCTGCGTGCATCGAGCGGTGCTTCGAGACGGAATGGAAGCATCGTGCTACCGGTTCGAGTCGCAATAACGAGCGGATATGTGCCCGGGTTCAGTGAAGGACTGATCTCGACATCTACGAAGAGATACGTGCCGCGCTCGTTAACTGACACATTCGACGCGCGTATCTCAGGATTGGTGGAGCTTACGGACGCGTTACGAAGGTTTCTGCCACCGACGAGCAGCCTGACTGGATTGATCGAATGTTTCGCCCACCACGATGGTGGATCGACTTTCGTGACTGTAGGCGTGGATTGGGCGCAGACAGTGGAAACCGAACACAGAAAAACGAACAGCAAGAATTCAAGTTTGAGGTTCTTTGGCAAGTTTCTATTTGTCTCACGCAAAGGCGCAAAGAAAAGCGGGAGAAATCAGTTTCCCGGCGTGCGCGGCTTTGTGCTGTCCCCGGAGGCCCTGGTTGGCAACGGCGGTAAACTCTCGCCCTCTTTCGCCGGTGTAGCCATCGGCGTCGCTCCGTGCTGGTTGACTTCGTCCAACCGCTTGAACTCCGCCAACTCCCTGTCGGCCTCATCTTTCTTCCTGAGCCGGGAGTAAGCGAGAAACAGTTGATAGTGCAACCCCGGATCTTTCGCATTGAGTTCGACTCCACGCGTGAGCAGCGGCAACGCCTCCTCGTATCGCTTCAACTTCACCAGCAAGCGACCGAGATCGTGGTAAGCAGGAAAACTCTTCGGATCGAGTTCAATCGCGCGTCTTAACAACCGCTCGGCTTCGACGTTTTCTCCGCGCTGGCTCGCGATGTAACCGAGATTAGCAAGCACGTCGGGATTGTCAGGCTGTAGTTTGAGTGCCTGCTGAAAAGCCGCGACTGCCTGATCGTACTGTCCTTCAGCACGGCCCGTGTAGCCGAGCAAAAAGTAAAGGTTCGGATTGTCCGGGTAGCGTTGCAGCGCCTGCGTGAAGACTTCTCGCGCGCGCTCGTAGCGCTGGCCACGCACATTTGCGACGCCGAGACGCAGGTGATAGACGAGTTGGCCCTGCGACTGCTCGAGCGCTTTCTCATAAAACGGAATCGACTTCTCGGCAAGCTGCTTCTTCAGCAACTCTTCACCGATCATAAAGTTGGCTTCAGCGAAGACGGGACGCAATTCAACGGCTTTGGTCCAATGCATCAGTGCTGCCTTGGTGTCGCCCTGCGCTGAGGCAATCAACCCGAGACGGTAGTAAGGATCCGCCTCGTCCGGCTTCAACGCCGACGCCGACGCCATAGCTTGTTGTGCTTCATCGAGGCGATCGAGGTTGTAAAGCGCGAGCCCAAGGTTGTAGAGGACCTCATAGGTCTGCGGGCGCAGCTCATTTGTACGCTGGAACAAACGGACCGCTTCGGCATACTGCTGCGTCTCTGCCAGTTTCAGACCGAGCGTAAACAGCCCCGCAGCGCCGGCGGTCTTTTCCAGCAGCGGAACGGCGCGTTTGTAATCTCCGCGTTCGGCATACAAAGCGCCGAGGTTGAAAATCGCGCGTTCGTGCTTCGGATCGATGCGAAGCACCTCTTCAAACTTCGCGATTGCTTCGTCAGTGCGTTTCGTCTTCGCCAGCAGCACGCCGAGATTCGACAACGCGCTCACCAGCTTCGGCTGCAAACGTAACGCCGCATCGTACTGCTTCTCGGCTTCGCCAGTTGCTCCGCGTTGATCGAGAATCACTCCGAGCAAGCTATGAGCTTCGGCGCTGCGCGGGTTGGTGCTGAGAATCTTACGAGTCGCGGCTTCCGCTTCCTCAAGCCGCCCGGCCTGGACCAACGCACCCGCGTCACTCAGCAGCGTATCGAGCGATGCACGTTGCTGCGTCGCTCCAACAACGGTGAACGACACGAAGCAAAAGAAAACGAGCGCGCGAAGCAATACCATTTGTTCGATTCCAGCTACAAGAAGCACAAAAGGCACAAACGCTCATCGAAAGTCGTTTGTGCTTTTTGCGCGCCTTTTGGGGCCTAACTTAGAAGATAAACTTGAGGGAGAACTCCATCTGCCGGCGCCGTTGCTCGCTGATGTCGCGGCCGAATTCGCCTTCGTTGTTGAAGTCGGCCTTCGGCGACGAACGATTCACGCGATTCAGCACGTTATAAGCCGAGAAA